>CAXNNN010000064.1:0-11517 GCA_964203095.1 Verrucomicrobiaceae bacterium
GGCTTTTCGAGGTGACGCGACACCTCAAAGCGGAGGCAGCCGGGCTCTTCCCGTGAGGCGGCGGCGTTGGTCGTGATGGCTTGTTCGAACTCCGCTAGGCGGGTAGGCTCGACTTCCAGGATGACGGTGATGCTGATCATGACTTGGGATTGAGGGGAGAAACACAAAAGTTGCAAGGGGTAGTCTGCGTATGACATGTTCCCTCACCCTTTTTTGACTCATGAAACCTGGATTGCTTCTCCTAGCGTGCCTCGCAATGTCTGCCTCCGCTGCCGACACCAAACCTGCAGTTCCCGCTGCCACGTCTGCTCCGACAGCGCCTGCGAAGGCTCCTGAAACAAAGCCGGCCGCAGCCCAGGTTAAGGCACCGGAGGCCAAGCCCGCCACGCCGGCACCAGTAGCAACGCCCCCCGCCGCTAAACCAACGGCTGCGACGCCGCCAAAGCCTGCCACCCCGCCCCCAGCCAAACCCGCGACTCCGCCGCCCGCGAAGCCTGTTGTTGCCAAACCTGCACCTCCGCCACCGCCGAAGCCCGTGCCGATCTTTGCCGATAAGGCGCTTGAGGAGGCGGTGCGGAAGCAAGTCTTCGCCAAGCGCGACAATAAAGAACCCATCGTCGCTGCCGACGTGGAAACCGTGGCCATCATCGAAGGCCGAAGCATGGGCATCAAGGACCTGAGCGGCCTGGAGCACTGCAAGCAACTGGCCTCGCTGACCTTGCCGAAGAACGCCATCACCAACATCAACGCGATCAAGGGCCTGGAGCGCCTGCAGTTCGTGGACCTGTCCGACAACCAGGTGACCGATGTTTCAGTGCTTGGCACGCTAAAGAGCCTGCAATACGTGGAGCTGACCAACAACAAGGTCCAGGACATCAGCGCCCTAGCGAACGCGACCACGCTGAACTCGCTCTACCTGACGAACAATCAAATCAAGGACGCCAGCGCTGTCTTCAAGCTGCCCAAGCTGTGGACGCTGTATCTCGAAGGTAACCAAGTCACCAACATCACAGGCATTGGCCAACTCAAGTGGCTGTCCATGCTCTCGCTGAAAGGCAATCAAGTGGCCGACATCGCGCCGCTGGAGCCGCTGACGGAATTGCAGTTCCTGTTCCTGGATGGCAACAAGGTTGCCGACCTGAGCCCGTTGCATCGTATGGCCAAGAAGGACTTCGATGGGCCAAAGGAATGGGCACCGTATTGCCAGATATATCTGGAAGGCAACCCGCTGACTGATGCCTCCAAGGCGCAGGTCGAGGAGTTGAAAAAGTTGGGCGCGCGGATCACGCCGTGATGTCTCCCATCTGGTTCGCATGAATATCCGGCCTGCCACCGATGCCGATGCGCAGCCGATTGCCCAGATTCATGTGGACACTTGGCAAGCTGCGTATCGCGGTCACCTGCCCGACACGTGTCTGGACAAGATGAATGTGGAGGGCCGCGCCTGCTTCTGGCGCGTGCGCATCTCGCAGTCCCCTGGCGTCATTTGTATCGTCCAGGCGGAAACGGTGCTCGGCTTCTGCGATCTCATACCATCGCGCGACCGGGATGCCTCTCCCCATCGAGTGGGCGAGATCGCGGCCATTTACATCCATCCCCGGCACTGGCGCTGCGGCGCAGGCCGGATGCTGGGTGAACATGCCCTGCGCGAGGCTCGCAACCTTGGTTTCGAGTCCGTGACTTTGTGGGTGCTAGCCTCTAACCGAAACGCCATCGCCTTCTATGAGGGCCTCGGCTTCATCGCAGACAACGCGCAGAAAACCGAGAAGCTGCCGGATGGCACCGAGCTATCAGAAGTCCGCTACCGGTTTGCTTTCTCAGGCAACAACGTTGTTGCGCGTGATTGCCGCATGACAATGCAACGAGCTTGCGTTTAGGTTGCCGCCATGACCCTCGCTGAATTCCTGGAAGAACCCATCGCCAAACGCGCGCTACTCGCGTGCTTCATGATTGGGTTCTCCAATGGCTTCGTCAGTGGCTACGTGGTGCTGCGCAAAAGCGCTCTCAAGATTGGAACGTTGTCGCACTCGCTGCTGCCGGGTCTGGCGCTGGCGGTGTTGCTGTTCGGATTGACCCAGTGGAGCGCGCTGGCGGGGGCGGTGTTCGCGGCCATGATGGTCGGCCTGGGCTCGCTGTTCGTGGCGCGCACCTCACGCATTGATCAAGACACGGCGCTGGGCATTCTTTACACAGCGGCGTTTGCGGGCGGCTACATCCTGCTGTCGAAGATGAGCATCCGACAGAAGCTGGATGAGTGGCTGTTCGGCAGCATCGTGGGCATGGCGGATGCGGATCTGTGGATTGCCTTTGGCATCAGTGCGCTGGCAGTGCTCTCGCTGACGGTGCTGCAACGGCCGCTACTGATTTTTTTGTTTGAGCCGAATGTGGCCGCCAGCCTGGGGGTGCCAGTGCGCTTCTTGAACTACGCGTTGTTCGGCATTGTGATCTTGGTGCTGATCTCGTCGCTGCAAGCGGTGGGTTGCATCCTGAGTGTGGGCCTGCTGGTGGCTCCCGCAGCGACGGTGTATCTGTTCACGGACAATGCGAAGACCCTGTTTTGGGGCGGGGGAATCATCGGGGCGCTGGGCTCGGTGGCAGCATTCTTCCTGTCGTATCCGCTGGGCTGGCACATTAGCTCCACCATCATCTTGGTCCTCGGGGCCTTGTTCGTGTTGGCCTACATTTTCAGTCCGCGATACGGGATCCTGGCGCAGGTGCTGAGACGGAGAGTAAACAGTCATTAGCGCTTGGTGATTAGTTTTTGGTTTGCTAGAAGCCGCTCTCTCTGATCACTAACGACCCATGACTTATCACTTCATGTTTCTTTTCCCATGCGTGCACTGATCTTCCTCTTCGCATTCGCTTCGTATATATTTGCTGCCGATTGGCCGCAGTTCCTGGGGCCTACGCGTAGCAATGTCGCGGCTGCCGATGAGAAGGCCTTGCCTGAAGGCTTTCCATCGACGGGGCCGGAGGTGCTCTGGGAGAAGCCGCTGGGCGATGGCTATGCGGGACCAGCGGTCATGCATGGCAAGGTGGTGGTGTTTCATCGCGAAGGCAGCAAGGTCAAAGTGGAAGCGCTGGATGCACTGACGGGCGCTGTGTTGTGGAGCAGCGAGCAGCCGACGGATTTCCGCGACAGCTTTGGCATGGATGAAGGTCCACGTGCGACCCCAACGATGAGTGGCGACAAGGTCTTCGCGCATGGAGCCGACGGTGTGCTCTTTGCGCTGGATTTTGCATCCGGCAAGAAGCTCTGGCAGGTGGACACGGTGAAGGACTTCGGCTCCGAGCAAGGCTTCTTTGGCCGTGCATGTGCGCCTTTGGTGGTGGGTGATTCCGTGGTGCTCACGCCCGGAGGTGCGGCTGGTAAAGCGATTGCGGCTTTCAGCACGGCAGATGGTTCTTTGAAGTGGGCAGCGGCGGATGATGAAGCTAGCTATGCCTCGCCTGTGATGGCGTTTGACGATGTGATGGTGTGCTGGCTGCGCAATCACTTGACCACACTCAACCCGCTTAATGGCCAAGTCTTGAGCCGCGAGTTTCTACGGCCCGAGATCGAGGCCAGTGTGAGCGCAGCGACGCCGATCAAGACGGATCGCGGCTGGTTCATCAGTGCCGAGTATGACGTGGGGGCTTCGCTTTGGGATATCGGAGCCGATGGCAGTCTCGCCAAGACCTGGGACAGTGCGGGCACGCTAAACTGCCACTATGCGACACCGGTGTATTTTGAGGGGCATGTCTACGGTTTTGATGGACGCCAGGAGTCAGGCATGACGCTGCGCTGTGTGAGCACGGACAAAGGCGAGGTGAGGTGGGAATCGCCCCGCGTGCGAGGTGGCACGGTGATGTTGGTCAAGGACAAGCTGCTGGTCGTCACGGAAGACGGCGAGGCGTGGATCATCCGTGCATCAGCAGACAAGTTTGATCAGCTGGCTACGGCGCAAGTTACGCGTGCGGGTCACCGCAGTTATCCGGCGTATGCCAATGGGGTGCTGTATGCGCGCGATGGGCAGAAGCTGGTCGCGGTGCGGTTGGTGCCGTGATCAGTTGCGCGTGTTGTTTCCTGGTAGGCTGCCAATGGCCGCGCGGCGCATGGCCTCCCGCGAGTCAGCACCGCCCGAACCGAGGCCGAGGTCTGTGTTGTTAAAGCGACGATACCCGCCCCCCGTCGGCAGGCCACCGGCCTCTGGCACCGAGATGTCCAGTGGCTTGTCAGGTGTGGGTAGGCCCATGCTTTTGCGCCTCATCTCGCTGAAGTCATGCCGCGTCCACGCGAGATCAGAAGCCTTGGCTGCGATTTCATTGTCCAGCGCAGCCTTCTCTTGCTGATACGTGTAGTTGTCGATCAGGCCTGCTGCACGACGGCGCTCCAGGTCATCCAGCCTATCTTGAAACAAGCTGCGTGCGTGCTGCTGAAAGCGCTCCATCGCAGCCGCGTCTGGGATCGTCGATTGCGTGCAGGATGCCAGTGCAAGACTGGCAGCAACGACGAGAAAGGAAGAGAGGCGAAAAATCATGCCCGCGATTCTACGGATGAAGCTCGCCTTTGCAATCCTGCGCGCGTGGCCTTTCGTATAACACAGCCATGACCTCCGACCTCCCTGTACCAGAGAACGCTGCTGATCCCACTGCAAGGACCAACTTCTTGGCTTATCCCACCTCGCGTCTCGGGGCCAAGATCGTGCCTCAGGACCTGACGAATTTCAAATCTCGCGGCATCGGCAAAGTGGAGCGTGAGTTGCAGCAGGAGCTGATCGAACTGCGCGAGCGCTACCTGCGTGTCATTGATGACTTCAACTGGAACAAGCTCATCTACGAAGCTCACTACCGCTTCGAACCGGTCATTGGCGAAACGTATTACCTGTATCGCGTCGAAGGTGATCACCACCTGAGCATGATCGAGCCTGAGCAGTGGCACCAGAAGTGGGTCGGCTCCTTCCGCTTGAACTCGGATGCGCGCTGGGAGGTGGTCAAGACCTCGCCCGACTTTGACCTGCGGGACTGGGTGGGAGCTGAGAGTTGAAGGACGCGCCTAGCTGGTGAATAGGCGAGGCTGTGTCTACGCCCAGTCAATCAAACCCACGCAACCCCGCGCTCGCTTATGTGCTACCGCTGGTAGCCTTCATGCTGCTGACGGAAGTCGCTCGCTGGTTCAAGGTGGAGAACCCGGTTTTGCCCTGGTGGCAGAGTGCGCCGGAGCACTGGGTTTACCCGTTGCAGTGCGTGATCGTGGGCGCTCTACTGCTGAGCTACCGCCGTTCTTATGTGCTGATGCCGTGGCGAGGCTTGGGCTTGGCAATTGCTCTGGCGATCCTGGGAATCGCGGTATGGGTAGCACCTGCATGGCTCGGATGGATGAAGCGCGACGAAGGTTTCAATCCGAATGTCTTCGCCCATGGCAGTGCTGCATGGTGGGGCACCGTGCTGATGCGTTTTATGCGCATGGTGATCATTGTCCCTTGGGTCGAGGAGCTGTTCTGGCGTGGCTTTCTCATGCGCTATGTGCAAGCTGACGGAGTTGATTGGCAGCGCGTCCCCTTTGGTCAGCATTCGTGGAAGGCGTATGGCATCGTGATCGCCTTGGTCACTCTCGTTCATGACATGAGCGACTGGCCTGCAGCCTTTGTGTGGGGCTCTCTGGTTTATTGGCTCGCCGTAAAAACGAAGAGCCTGGGGGCCTGCGTGTTCATGCACGCCGTGGGCAATCTGCTGCTGGGCCTCTACGTGATGAAGACGCAGCAGTGGGGCTTCTGGTGAAGCCTACCGATACTCATACGGTAACGACGTGCGCTGCGTGATCGGCAGAGGAGCGGAGCGCGGATCGGCGGGCGGGATGAAACGCAGTGGCTTCAGCCATGTCTTGGCAGGGTGCACGGCAATGCGGATGACGCCAGTTTGCCACGCAAGGTCAGAGCGAAACAAGCCATCGGTGATCGCCACAGGCTGAAAGGTGAGCGGCACGGCCTGGCCTGATTTGGCATCAAACTGCGCACTGATTTTCTCGGTGGTGTGTGCGTCGATACGGACGCCTAGCTTGATCGTGGAGGGCGCTACGCCATCGAGCAGATCAGCGTGGTGGGCGCTGATGACAGCCTCAATGGGCAAGTCGC
Organism: Verrucomicrobiaceae bacterium; assembly: GCA_964203095.1. Taxonomy (GTDB): domain Bacteria; phylum Verrucomicrobiota; class Verrucomicrobiia; order Verrucomicrobiales; family Verrucomicrobiaceae; genus JAEUHN01. Next base: position 6,114 of record CAXNNN010000064.1, read on the forward strand.
GTTCATTGTGCACCTGCACGTGAATCGGCTCCCCCGGCTGGCCAGGCACGAAGAGCACGCCGCCGCATTCAACACCGCGCAGCGTGCGGCCCTTGGCGGTGCTCACGTGCAGGGAGACCGAGCCATCACCTGCGCGCCACCAGCGACCTGCTGCGCGTGGCACATCTTGCTTCGCAGCGAGAAAAGCGGGCAGCATCTCGGGCTTGACCAGCATCACATGCACTGCGGTGACGGGCGCTTCTGAGGCGCGGGGGAAATCTACCTCTGCGGGCGGGACGGTGGGTAGGCGTGGGGAGGTGCAGGAGGCGAAGGCACACACGACAGCAGCCGAGAGCACAGGGCGGAGGAAGAACGAAAGCATCCCCAAACCAACGCCTGCTACTCTGCCTGGGCTTTCAACCGAAACTCAATTCGTGTGATGCGCCCCTTGCTGAGGTCCAGCCGCTCGGCCTCGCATTTCATCACGGTGCCAAACATTAGAGCCTCCAGTTCGGCGGCGAAAGGATGCTGGTCGATCATGCAGCCCAAGGGACTGTGGTGCTCAATGATGCGCAGCCCTTCATGGGCGTCGAATTCGCAGATGGACAAGCAACCCTGGGCCTGCCGCAGCCGCGCCATGCACTGCGCGCGCTCCAGCAGCGAGCGGCCCTTCATCGCCTTCCGATAGCGCTCGGTCTTCTCGGTGTAGAGTTGCTCAAGCATCTGATGTACTGCGTTGGCTCCAAAGGATTGCTCAGCCACGGCGAGCAGCCGCAGCGCCGTTTCGCCCGCTGCATGAGGGAAAAGCCCGTCCATCTTTGCCGTCAATCGATACATCTTCTCGGGGCGGCCACCGCCGGATTTCGGGCGCAGCCAGGTGTCCACGTAGCCCTTCTTTTCCAGGTAGGTGCAGTGCTGTTTCACGCCCATATAACTCATGCGCAGGGCCGCCGATAGCTCATTCACGGACTGCCCGCCACCGCGCTTCATGAGCATGATGATTTCGACGACATGAGGTCGGGCGAGGTCTTTGAGCAGGGGCAGAATCATAGGGGGCTCGCAGGTAAACGCTCTACTGCCCTGCGTGTTAGGAATGTCGAGCAAAATGCTTCCGCTTTCGCTGCTGGCACGTTCCCATCATCACGGTTTGACAGTCGCCACCTGCGATGTCTAACCTTGCCTCCTCCCCATACTGAGATGACACTGCCCGCCGCCCTGCCTGAAAAGGCTTTCCGCTCTCACGCGCCAGGCTACTGGAAAGATCAAAACGTTTCACCGGAGGACTGGAGCAGCCACACGTGGCAGCTCAAGAACCGGATCACCACCTTGGCAGGTCTTGAGAAGTATCTGACGCTCAGCGACGAGGAGCGTGCAGGTGTGCTGCTTTCCGGCAACAAGCTGGCCATGGCCGTTACGCCGCACTACTTCAATCTGATCCATCCAACGGACCCCAACTGCCCGATTCGCCGCCAGGTCGTGCCTCGCATTGAGGAGTCGCTGGATGACAGCGCTGAGATGGCGGACCCCTGCGGTGAGGACAGCCACATGCCGGTGCCGGGGCTGGTGCATCGCTACCCAGATCGCGTGCTGTTCTTGGTTACCGATCGCTGTGCTAGCTACTGCCGTTACTGCACGCGCAGTCGTGTCGTCAGTGGGGTAGGGGAGCAAACGCTGCACATGGAGCATGAGGCCGCCTTCAAGTATCTGGAGCAGCACGATGAAGTGCGCGATGTCTTGCTGTCGGGTGGTGATCCTCTGTTGCTGAGTGATGCCAAGCTGGAGTCGATCCTGAAGCGCCTTCGGTCCATCGAGCACGTTGAGTTCCTGCGCATTGGCAGTCGCATTCCGATCTTCCTCCCGCAGCGCATCACGCCCGAACTCTGCGCCATGCTGCGCAAGTATCGGGTCTGGCTGAGCATTCACACCAATCATCCACGCGAGCTGACGACCGAGGTTCGTGAAGGCCTGGATCGTCTGTCCGACCATGGCATTCCGCTGGGCAATCAAAGCGTGCTGCTGCGGGGCGTGAATGATCATCCTGACATCATGCGCAGTCTCGTGCACAAGCTGCTGATGTGCCGCGTGCGTCCGTATTACCTCTATCAGTGTGATTTGATCAAAGGCTCGTCTCATCTGCGCACCAGTGTGGCGAAAGGCATCGAGATCATCGAGTCGCTGCGTGGCCACACCACCGGCTACAGTGTGCCTCAGTTCGTTATCGATGCCCCAGGCGGTGGCGGTAAGGTGCCTGTTAATCCCGACTACATCCTGCAACGGGACGAACGCCGCACGCTCATTCGCAACTACGAGGGCGAAGCCTTTGAGTATCCTGAGCCACCGACCGTCACCGTGCCAATCAAGACCTCTGCGCCCATGGCTGTCGCGAGCTAGCGGCATGATCCGCAACCTCATCATGGGGCTACGGCATCAAAGCGGTTCGGCTACCCAGCACTGTGGACTTGAAGGTTGATCGTCTGAAGGTTGCCAGTCAGTGTAGTGACAGCCATGCCCCTGCCGCGAACCGATTCCAAACCTGACGTGCTGCGTGGCACCGTTGAGCGTGTGACGTATCACACCGAGGAGACGGGCTATTGCGTGCTAAAAGTGCTGCCCGATAAGAAGCGCGATGCGGTAGCCCTGATCGGCAGGGCTCCACGTGTGGTCGCTGGTGAACGGTTTGAGGCCGAGGGACGCTGGGAGCGCAACAACGACTTTGGTCCCCAGTTCCGCGCGGATACGCTGCAACTATCGCCACCAAACTCCGCCGAGGGCATGGTCAAGTATCTTGGCTCCGGCTTGATCGACGGCATCGGTCCCAAGTATGCGGAGCGCATGATCGAGAAGTTTGGGCCGAAGGTCTTCGACATCATCGAGAACGAATCGGCGAAGCTGGAAGACGTGGACGGCATCGGCACCAAGCGGCGGAAGGAGATTCGCGCGAGCTGGATGAAGCAGAAAAGCGTGCACGCGATCATGCTCTTCCTGCACAAGAACGGCATCGGCACCGCGCGAGCGCAGCGCATCTTCAAGGCCTACGGCGAAGAAGCGCTGGAGATCGTGCGCAAGAATCCGTATCGACTCGCGGCCGACATACGCGGTATCGGCTTCAAAACGGCGGATGACATCGCGATGAAAATGGGCATCGAAGCGCAAGCGCCCGAGCGCATTCGTGCCGGCATTCTGCACACGCTGGAGGAAGGCGCAGGCAATGGGCATTGCTGCCTGCCGCGCGCTGAGTTGGTGAAGCACGCGGAGAAGATTTTGGCAGCCGCCGCGGAGATGATTGAGGAGCAACTGCAAGCGCTGATCACGGCGGAGGAGTTGTCTTTGGTGAATGATGCACTGGTCTATCTGCCGTATCTGCGTGCCGCCGAAAAGAGCATCGCTCGCACGATGAAGCAACTGGCACTCACGCCCGCGAGCTACCCAGTCATTGATGTCGAAAAGGCCATACCGTGGGCCGAGCAACACACGGGTAAGCGGCTGGCGGATAGCCAGCGCGAGTGCGTCTTGCAGGCCTTGAAGAGTCGCGTGCTCATCATTACAGGCGGACCGGGCGTGGGCAAGACCACCATCTTGAATACGGTGCTTACCATCCTTCAGGCCAAGGCCGTGAGTGTCGTTCTAGCTGCGCCCACCGGACGCGCGGCGAAGCGCATGAGCGAGAGCACGGGTTTGGAGGCGAAGACGCTGCATCGCTTATTGGAGTTCCAAGGTGATGGCCAGTGGGGGCGGAATCGCGACAAGCCCTTGGTCGGTGACCTGTTCGTGATTGATGAGTGCTCCATGATTGACGCGCCGCTGATGTCGCAGTTTCTCGCGGCTCTGCCGTCGAATGCTCACCTGCTGTTGGTGGGCGATGCGGATCAACTTCCCTCCGTGGGACCAGGTATGGTGCTGGGCGATCTCATTGGCAGCGAGGTGGTGCCCTGCGTGCGGCTCACGGAGATCTTTCGCCAAGCGGCGGACAGTCGCATCATCCTGAGCGCACATGACATCAATCGCGGTCAAGTGCCCGACTTGAAGCCGCATCGCGATGCTGACTTCTTCTTCATCGAAGAGACGGAGCCGGACTTCATTCGCCAGACGATTGTGCAACTGGTGTGCGAACGATTGCCTGCCCGCTATCGCTTCGATCCCTTCACGGATATTCAGGTGCTGACGCCGATGAATCGTAACACGCTGGGCACTCAGGCGCTCAATCATGCGCTGCAATCCGCGCTGAACCCACCGAACGAAACGAAGTTCGAGATTGATCGCTTCGAGACCACTTTCCGCGTCGGCGATAAAGTCATCCAAACGCACAACAACTACGAGAAGGAAGTCTTCAACGGCGACATCGGCTTCATCATCGCCATCGAAACCGACCCGTTGAAAGTGCAGGTGCGATTTGAAGGTAACCGCTTGGTGGACTATGAGCCGGGCGAGTTGGATGAACTGCGACTGGCCTATGCCCTGACCATTCACAAAAGTCAGGGCAGCGAGTTTCCCTGCGTCATCATTCCGGTCAGCACCCAGCATTTTGTTCTGTTAGAGCGCAGCCTCATCTACACGGCAGTCACGCGCGCTCGAAAGCTAGTGGTGCTCGTCGGTGATCCGAAAGCGTTGACCTTGGCCGTGAAGAAGCAGGAGACCCGCAAGCGGCACACAGGACTGCGGGCAGAGTTGATCGGGTAGGGCGGGCTGTCCCTAGCCAGCCGCCGTTATGCCTGGAGACTTTGTCTGATCACAGAGATGAACGAAGCCCACCGGCCTGCCACCACGGCGCTCTGGGACAGAGCGCCCTACCCGTCACTCACCGAATGAGCCTGCAAATCCTCCAACGACACGAACTCTAGCGCGCTGGTCTGACAGGCTTCCAAGATGACAGGCGGTGCCATGCCGGCCTCCAGTGCCTCGGCCCAGCGTTGCACGCAGAGGCACCAGCGGTCGCCGGGCTTCAAGCCGGGGAAGTCATACTCCGGCACGGGCGTCATCAGGTCATTGCCGCGTGCGGCGGAGAAGACCAGGAACTCATGCGTCATCTGCGCGCAGACCGTGTGCAGGCCCACGTCGCTAGCGCTGGTGCGGCAGTAGCCATCGCGGAAGAAGCCGGTCATCGGCTTGCGGCAGCAGCAGTGCAGATCGGAACCGAGGACGTTGGTAGGCATGGCAGACCTTTAGCATGCGGCTTGCCAGGGATGCAAACTCCCATAGCGCGGTTTGCATTTGCCGTTAGAATCGCGTTCCAACATGAAGCTTAGCCACATCGCCCAGGTATTGACCATCGCCCTGCTCCTCGTCACTAGCTACTTTGCATGGCAGGCGCGTGATGAGTCGATCAAGGCTAGCACCAAGGTGGACCTGCAAACCCAGCAGATCCGTGAAGTGATCGCGCAAGCCGCTGCTCAGCAGGCTTCGCCCAATTTGGTTCCCGGCCTGACCA
>CAXNNN010000065.1:0-11511 GCA_964203095.1 Verrucomicrobiaceae bacterium
CGATCACTGGAACCCGCAGAAGGAGCACCTGCACCAATGGCACGAATGGTCCGGCAAACCGTGCCTGATCACCGAGTTCTATGTCAAAGGCATGGACAGCGGCATGGGCAACACCAGCGGTGCCGGTTGGGTGGTGAAGACGCAGGCCGATCGTGGTGCCTTCTACCAAAACTTTGCCCTCGCTTTACTCGAATCGAAAACCTGTGTCGGCTGGCATTGGTTCAAATACATGGACAACGATCCCACGAACACGAAGACCGATGCCTCCAACCGCGACAGCAACAAAGGCATCCTGAATGCTCGTTATGAAGCCTACACGCCCTTGCTCGATGCGATGCGCGAACTCAACAGCCGCGTCTATCCGCTGATTGAGCACTTTGATTCAACCAAGCCATGACATCCTCACCCATTTCTCGCCGCCGTTTCATCGCCGGCACCTTGGCGGCTAGCACGCTGCCAAGTTTCCCATCCGCTGCGGAAGCCGAAACCCCTGACATCTGCATCTACGGCGGCACAGCGAGTGGTGTAATGGCGGCGGTGACGGCGGTGAAGCAGGGGCGCACTGCGGTGATCGTGGAGCCGAATCGATGGCTCGGTGGCATGACCGGAGGGGGCTTGAGCCATGTGGACTGGGGACGCGAGAAGGCCGTGGGCGGCACGGCTTTGAGCATTCTGTCGAAGAACTACGACGATGCGCAGTATCGGCAGGTATTTCAGGAGTTGGTGAAGAAGTATCGCATTCGTGTGATCTATGAGCATCGCGTCAGTGCCGTCCAGAAGGAAGGCGCGTGCATTCGCAGCATCACGCTGGATCATGCGCCGCCGGATGCGTTGGGGTGCCCCATCGCGGCTCCGACCAAGGCGGGCGCGATGACGATCTCCGCGCGGGTTTTCATTGACTGCTCGTATGAGGGCGATCTCATGGCGCGGGCTAGCGTGAGCTACACCTGGGGCCGCGAGAGTCGCGATGAGTATGGCGAATCGCTCGCCGGTGTGAGACCGAATCTCGCCGTGTATGACATCGACCCGTATGTGACGCCGGGCGATGCGAAGAGCGGCATGCTACCCTTCATTCAAGACATGAAAGCTCAGCCGGAGGGCAGCGCGGATCGTCTGACGATGGGCTACGGCTTCCGCTGGAAGTTCAGCAAAGACGCGGACCGCATCCCCATCGACCCGCCAGAGCATTACGACCCGAAGCAGTGGGAGTTGTATCGTCGCGGCTTCAAAACCAAGGCTGGCATCGACGTGGGACGCCGCATGAAGGGCAAGCTCGGCTTCTTCGAGGAGGCTGGCGGACGCATTCACTCCATGGGTGCTGGCAATCTCGCCCGCGCTTTGCTCGCCCCGACGAACTACGGCAGCAACGCCGCGTATCCCGATGGCGACTACGCCACCCGCGCTCGCATTTGGAAAGCCGACCAGGAGTTCATGCGCGGCATGACGCACTTCCTGCGCACCGACGACTGCGTGCCGGACAAGTTCAAGCAAACCGCTATCGAGTTCGGTTTCCAACGCGGCATTTTCGACGACACCAACGGCTGGCCGCATCAACTTTACGTTCGCGAGGCACGCCGCATGAAGTCGGACTATGTCCTTACTCAAAAAGACCTCGAAGGCAGCACCGATCCCGCTGACAGCATCGGTCTCGCCTCCTACGGCGTGGATGATTGGCCGTATGCAACGTATGTCCACGAAGGCAAGGTCGCGCTCTACGGCGGCGAGTTCTCCATGCTTTACCTCGATGAGAAGCACGAAGGCATCTACAAGATCCCGTATCGCGCCATCACACCGAAGCAAACCGAGTGCACGAATCTGCTCGTGCCCGTCTGTGTCTCCGCCAGCCACATCGCCATGACATCCATCCGCATGGAACCCGTCTGGATGATCCTCGGCGAATCCGCCGGCGTCGCCGCTGCGATGGCGATGGCTGAAAACATGCCCGTGCAGCAAGTGCCTTATGCGAGGCTGAAGGAGAAGCTCGTGGCGCTGAAGCAGAAGTTGGAGCGACACTCTTGACTCTGCATAACGAACAAAACTTCGTTCCCATCACACCCGCCCGCTATCGTTCCAAATGAAACATGGCTTTCCTCGCCTCGTCGCACTGATACACACAGCATCTTGAACACTTCGCGGCCATCGTTCCTCAAGGTTGCGGCCTCAGTCATGGTGGGCCAAAGGATGTCACGCCTGACCTCGACCGATGGATGAAAAACCTCACGCCCTTGGCGATTCACATCGCGTATGGAGCGCAGGACAACCTCATGCCGCCGGAGCGTTCCGAGCGCATCTTCAAAATGCTAAAGGCAAGTGGCGCGACAAAGGCCGAGTTGCGAATACCTCCAGGGAAGGATCACGGGATTGGCTCTGCGTTGGCTGATGAGGGGCTTTACACGTCGTTGCACAAACTCACCAAAAAAAACAAGACGTTCCAACCATGAGACAGACACTCGCACTCATCAGCTTCATCATGCTCTTCACCTCTCTTCATGGGGCTGAGAGGCTCGTCGCTTTTCCTGGAGCCGAAGGTTATGGCCGATTCGCAACGGGAGGACGCGGTGGGGATGTGTATCATGTGACGAACATCGAAGACAGCGGCGAGGGCAGTCTGCGGGATGCGATCAAGACGAAGAAGTCCGATGTGCCACGCACGGTGGTGTTTGATGTCGGTGGCACAATCAAGCTCAAGAAGGAGCTGCGCATTGAGGGCGTTAAGGACCTTACTTTGGCAGGACAGACGGCTTCGCGCGGTGGGATAACACTGCGGGATCATGGGATCAATTTTCGCCAATGCTCAAACAATGACGACTCGCTGATCCACTATGAATCCTCTCGTGCTCCTGCTGCTTTCCACCACGCCCGGCGAGGTGACAACGCCCTTTCCGACGATCACGAATCTGGCCGTGGAATGGCGGATCGAAGGCGATGACGATCTCGACGCGACCTGCGAGGTGAAGTTCCGCCAAGCCGGAGAAGGCGAATGGCGCAGCGGTATGCCCCTCCGCCGTGTTCCGGCGGGATCGAGTCAAAAGACCGACCCGATCATCACGTGGACCAATCGGCTGAGCGGCAGCCTCTTCGATTTGGAACCCGGAACTAACTACGAGATCGCCCTGAAGCTGCACGACCCCGATGGCGGTGCGGCGGAGCGTATTGTCCAAGCCAGCACCCGGCCTGAACCCGTGGCCGCGAAGGATGTGGTCATCCGAAAAGGTGCCAAGGCCGATCTCAACTCGGTAAAGCCCGGCGAGGTTCTCTTGCTGGCCGATGGCGATTACGGCGAGGTCCGCTTTAATCGCGATGGCGAGCCAGGAAAACCCATCATTTACCGCAGTACGAGCGGGAAAGCGATCTTCAGCGAGGTGGGCCTTACTGATCGGAAATGGGTTTATCTGGAAGGTCTAACCGTGAACGGCCCCGTGCGGCTAAACAACACGGAGCACTGCGTCGTGCGCCGTTGCACGATCACGGCCCAATACGGTATCAAGGCTTACAAACCCGGCATGATGAACGGCTGCATTGAGGAAAACGTCATCACCGGCATCCGCAAATGGGACCCGGCCATCATGGGAGCCGATGGCGACAACGCGGGTGAGGGCATCGAGATCACCGGGAGCGGTAACGTGATCCGCCACAATCGTGTCAGCGGCTTTCGTGATTGCCTCAGCCATATGGAGGATGGCGGGGCGACGGTGCAGATGTGCAACGATTGGCTGAACAATGACATCAGCGCCGGTCTCGATGATGGCATCGAGGCCGATTTCGCCCTCAGCAACTGCCGCATCCTGCGCAACCGCATCACGAATTGCTTCGTTGGCATCAGCTCACAACCTGGACTCGGCGGCCCGAACTACTTCATGCGCAACGTCATGTTCAACCTAACTTACAGTGCGTTCAAACTGCATCGTTACAGCAGCGGTGATGTTATCCTCCGCAACACCGTCGTCAAAGCGGGGGATGGATTCGGCAACTACACCAGCGAGCCGTTTGATCACGCCTTGATTCGAAACAACCTCTTCATCGGCGGCAAACCGCAGGAAGGCGTGAAATACGGTGGTTATTCGCCGGGACGCGGTCGCGCCGTCGATGTGCAACAGTTTGGCCCACATTGCGTTTTTGATTTCAACGCCTATGCCGTGCAAGGCATCCCCTTTGAGGGCAAGATCCGCACCTGGACCTTCCCGAAACTGCCAGGGACCGAGTTTGAACCTCACGGTATCCAAGTCACTGCCGATGTGGTGAAGCATCCGGTCTTTCCCGATGAACCTGCGCGCCTCTATGACGCGCCGGACCTTCGATTGAAGGCCGATGCGCCGGATGTCGGTGCATACTCGAGCAGCGAAGCGCCGCCAGTGTATGGGCCACGGCCTTGAAAGTCAGAGCCGAAATTCTTCGACAAGATCGAAAAACTAATCAACACCCTGAGACGGTAGAAACTCTTTCGGCAAGACGTTCAGACTTGCTCTTCACTACGATTACCCTTTTGGGCACTTCTGGAAACCCGTTTTCGACTGCCGTCGCAGTGTCCATGATCGGTAGGGCGCGTTGTCTCAACGCGCCGGATACACGACGGGATTTCGCGTCAGAGTGCCGCATCGCCACGTCCCACGCTTCGGCGGTGGCGCTATGGGGACATAGCGCCCTAACAGCGCGGGGCGAAGTCAAGTCCTCTGCGAGAGGAGGTTTCCAGAGGTGCCCTTTTGTCATGTTTTAATCTCCTCTCCCCTTTCACTGCTCTGATTGGAGTGCTCCCAAAAATATGAGCCAAGTGTCATGAGAGTCTGAAGTGCGCGAGGCGCATCTCAGACACCATGAAACGCAACTGATACACCGCAGAAGAAATCATCAGGAAGCTGCGCGAAGCCTCAGGCATCATCGCCGGAGGCAAGAGCGTCGAGGCAGCCGTCAGGCAGATCGGCGTGAGCGTGCCAACCTACCACCGCTGGAAGGAGAAGTATGGCGGCGCTTATCGCAACACGGTCAAGCGCCTCAAGAAACTGGAGCAGGAAAACGGAAGGCTCAAGAAGTTGGTGGCCGATCTGGCGCTGGACAACGCAATGCTCAAGGAACTTGTGGAGGGAAAGTGGTGAGCCCGGCGCGCAAACGCGAAGCAGTCACACATCTGGAGCGCAAGCTCCAGGTGTCGCAGCGCCGGGCCTGCAAAGTCATCAATCAACCACGCTCCACGCAACGCTATGAAGCCAAGTGGCCCGCGAGGGACGCGAAGCTGGAGGCAGAGCTGCGTCGCTATGCGGTGACGCCTCCAAGGCGAGGATACCGCATGGCTGCGGCGCAACTGCGCAGGCAAGGCATGAAGGTCAATCTCAAGCGTGTAGCGCGCCTGTGGCGGCAGGGAGGACTGCGCGTGCCGCAGCGCCAGCACAAGCGGCGCAGGCTGGGCCACAGCGCCAACAACACGCAACGGCGTAGCGGCACGCGCAGGAACGAAGTGTGGAGCTATGACTTCGTGTTCGATCAGACCGACGACGGCAAGCGGCTCAAATGGTTACCTATCTGCGACGGGTTCACGCGCGAGAGTGTGGCCCTTGAAGTGGAGCGACGCATGGAAGCCACAGACGTCGTGCGCGTGCTGGCAGCCGCCGTGGCAGAACGCGGAGCGCCCGCGTATATCGGCAGCGACAACGGCCCTGAGTTCATCGCCAAGGCTTTGCGCGAATGGATCGCCCACCAAGGCTTTCAAACGCTCTACATCGAGCCGGGCAGCCCGTGGCAGAACGCCTACAGCGAGAGCTTTAACAGCCGACTGCGTGACGAACTGCTCAACCGCGAGATCTTCGCCACGCTGGCGGAAGCAAAAGTGCTGGGCAGCGAGTATCGTCGTGCTTACAATGACCGGCGACTTCACTCGTCGCTCGATTATCAAACCCCAGCGGAATTCGCGTGGAGTTGCCTTGCGGCTGACTCCGCTACGCTCCGTCAGCCGCAAGGCAGCGCTATCACCCCAACCAAACCCAACACCCAAACCAAGTCGCAAGCCACTGCCAGACTCTCATAGAAATTGGCTCAAACTCCGGGGGCAGATCACGACACGATGAAAGGAAAGCCGGAGGTCGAAAAGGCAATGCTGAATTCGATGGCAACATTCCCATCCATCCCACGTTAAGCCAATCGACACCGCGACACAATCCTTCATGAAACTCTTCTCAGCGCTGCTAGGCGCACTCCTTTTGGCACCCTTGGCTCTGCTTCAAGCTGCCGCCAAACCCAACGTCATCTTCATCCTCGCCGACGACCTCGGCATCGGAAACCTCGGCTGCTACGGCTCGGACAACTACAAGACGCCGCACATCGACAAGCTGGCGGCGGAAGGCACGCGGTTCACGCAGTGCTTCACGGCGGCGCTTTGCGGACCTTCGCGGGCGATGATCATGACGGGGCGCTATGCCTTCCGTAATGGATCGAGCAACCAGGACGCGTGCATGGTCATGCCGAACAAGGAATTGCAGTTGGGCCGTGTCTTCCAGAGTGCAGGTTACATGACGGCCTCCTTCGGCAAATGGGGCCAGCTTCCCGGTGAGCCAGACGAGGCGGGTTTCGATGATTACCTGCGCTTCAACGGCAGCGGCGTTTATCGAAACAAGAAGGAGGGCAAAACCGAGAAGTATCAAGTCAACGGCCAGGAACTGAAACTCGGTGATGATGAATACATGCCCGACCTGCTACACGAGCATGTGATGAAATTCATCACGAAGCACAAAGATGAGCCTTTCTTTGTCTATTACCCGATGTCCAGCGTCCACGGCGACTTGCTGCCGACACCCGACAGCGCCTCCGGCAGCACCGACCTCATGGCCGACAACATCGCCTACATGGACAAGCTCGTCGGCAAGCTCGTCACGGACCTCGAAGCGCTCAAACTCCGCGAAAACACGCTCATCATCTTCATGGGTGATAACGGCACTGGCAAAGGCATGGCCGATCGCGCCACCATCGGCGGCAAAGTGCTGTCCGGCATGAAAGGCAGCATGCTTGAATGCGGTGGCCTCGTGCCCATGATTGCCAACTGGCCCGCAAAGACATCCGCAGGCAAAGTCAGCGCCGACTTGATCGACTCCTCCGACTTCATCGTGACCTTCGCCGAACTCACTGGCGGCACTTTGCCCAAAGACACGATCTTCGACGGTCACAGCATCGCTCCCCAACTGCGGGGCGATGCTGGCACACCGCGTGAGTGGGTCTATAACCAACTCGCCGCCATGTGGTATGTGCGGGATGCAAAATGGAAGCTCAATGAGAAGGGCGAACTCTTCGACATGAGCGACGCGCCCTTCACCGAAAAGCTCGTCACAGGCGATCATCCTGCTCGCAAGAAACTCGCCGCCGTCCTCGCCAAGCTAAACCCCGCAGGCGGCATCCCCGACAGCGGCGACGGCACCGGTCGCCATGCCAACAAAGCCAAGAAAAAGCCCGCCACCGATCTCAGCCCAGAAGAAGCCGAGCGTGCGGAGAAGTTCGACAAACTCGATGCCAACAAAGCTGGCAAAATCAGTCGTGAGATCTTCATCTCGAGCCAATCCGATCTCGAGACAGCGGCGAAGCGCTTCGACAAATATGACGCCGATAAAGACGGCAAAGTGAGCCGTGAGGAATTTGTATTTCGAGGGCAAAAGCAACCTTGACCGAATCCTGACAATCTTTCCCACCTTCGCTGAAGCGCTGCTGACAGAGGTGACGTTGTTTGTTGAATGAAGCACCTCATTCTTCTCATGGCAGCCTCCAGTGCCATCGCCGCCGCGCCGCCGAATATCCTTTTCATGCTCTCGGACGATCAGGCCTGGAGCGGTCTTTCGTGCCAGATGCACCCGGACATGCCGGATTCGAAAAGTAGCTTCGTGCACACGCCGAACATCGCTCGGCTCGCGGAGCAGGGCATGCGATTCAGCGCGGCTTATGCGCCTGCGCCAGTGTGCTCGCCGACTCGCATCAGCCTGCAAACGGGGCGGAATCCGGCGGCACTCGGGTGGACAAAGGCCGCTCCGGCGGAACAGGGCCATCGCTTGATCGAAGGTGCCAATCGCAAGAGCATTCGCGATAACGAGATCACGATCGGGCAGATGGTGAAGTCGGCTGGCTACGCGACCGCACACTACGGCAAATGGCATCTCTCAGGCGGTGGACCAGCAGCTCATGGCTACGACGAGAGCGATGGCGACACAGGCAATCAGGATGCCGCGCCGCATCTGCCGCCCAACCCCGTGGACATCTTTGGCATGGGCTCGCGTGCGGTGGATTTTATGAAGCGGAGTCAGGCCGCTAGGAAGCCGTTCTTCATCCAGATGAGCTACAACGCGCTGCATTATCCCGAGAACGCGACGCCAGCGCTGCTGGAGAAGTATCGGAAGCTCGCCTCTGTTGGAAACGACAAGGAAGTCGGCCGCGCCGCCATCGCGGAGGACCTCGACCGCGGTGTGGGCGAGTTGTTGGCAAAAGTGGACGCCATGGACCTCTCGAAGAACACCATCGTCATCTACATGTCCGACAATGGCGGCTCGAATCGCCGCACGCTCAATGGCGGCAAGGGCGATGTGTGGGAGGGCGGCATTCGAGTGCCCTTGATCCTTCGCGGACCCGGCATCGCGCCGAACTCGTGGTGCCATCAGCGAATCGTCGGCTACGATTTCTTCCCGACTTTCTGCCGTTGGGCCGGCGTGAAGGCACCGCTCCCAACGCAACTCGAAGGCGGCGACATCACACACCTGCTCAGCGGCTCATCCGAACCCGTGAAACGAACTCGCGCACCGCTGGTGTTTCATTTTCCGCACTACCAAGGCGACTCACCGCACTCGGCGATCCTCAGCGGCCAAATGAAGCTCATCCACTTCTATGAAACGGGTGAAAACTATCTCTTTGACCTCAAAGCCGATATCGGCGAAACCAAGAACCTCGCCACGGCGAAGCCCGACCTAGCCACCAGCCTCGCCAAACAGCTCGCGGACTATTTAAAGGAAGTCGGAGCCGAAATGCCGAAGCCCAATCCGAACTACGATCCCAACAAAGAACCTGCGAGAAAAGGCGGTGGGAAAGGTGGGAAGAAAGGAGGCAAAAAGCCATGAAACCACTCTTCATGTCACTTGGGTTTGCCGCTCTCGCTTTCCTACTGATCGCCGCAGCGCCTGAGGAGCAGTCGAAAGGCGGAGGTAAAGGAGGTGCGGGTCAAGGCGGCCAGGTCGAGCCTGCGGTGGTGCCGCCGTATCTGTTCAACGTGTGGCTTTGCAGGCCGGGAGCCGAATCCGTGACCATCAGCTTGTTGGCGTGGGACGAAATGGAGGCCTTCATCGAGTATGGCGATGGATTAAAGACATCTGCGGTGAAATTGAAGGCTGGCGAGCCGCAGAACATCGTGCTCGGAGGTTTGAATCCCGACACGAGCTACAACTATCGTCTCACCTATCGCCGCGCCGGTAGTGAAGCGGTGCAGGATGCGATGCGCAGCTTTCACACGCAGCGGAAGGCCGGATCGAAGTTCTCCTTCGTCATGCAGGCGGACTCGCACCTCGACAACAACACCGACGTCCGCGTTTACCAACAAACTCTGGCTAACATGCTCGCCGACAAGCCCGACTTCATGATCGACCTCGGCGATACGACGATGGTGGACAAGTTTGGCCGCTTCTACACACGCTCCGAGTCGCAATACAAAGCGCAGCGCTACTACATGGGCCGCATCGCGCACAGCGTGCCTATTTTCATGGTCTTGGGCAATCACGATGGAGAACGCGGCAGCGACCCGGAGATGTCGGATTGGTCGCTCAAACAGCGCCACACGTATTTTCCGAACCCCACCGATGGAAACGACAAGCACAGCTACTTCGCCTTTGAATGGGGAAATGCGCTCTTCATCGGCCTCGACCCGTTTTGGTCCACCATGCAGCGCGGAGCCTCCGGCTGGGACATGACGCTCGGTGAAACGCAGTATCGCTGGCTCACGAAGACGCTCACCAGCAGCAAAGCAGCGATGCGCTTCGTCTTCATCCATCACCTCGTCGGTGGATTGGGCCGCGATGTGCGCGGTGGAGCCAAACCAGCCGCCTACATGGAATGGGGCGGCCAAAACGCGGACGGCAGCGAGGGCTTCAAAGAGAACCGCCCCGGCTGGGAAATGCCTATTCATGAGCTTTTCGTCAAAAACCGCGTGAACATCGTCTTTCACGGCCACGACCACCTTTTCGTCAAAGAAGAGCTGGATGGCATTATCTACCAAGAAGTCCCCCAGCCCAGCCATCCGACCGGCGGAACCCGCAGCGCCGAGGAATACGGTTACGGCGGCGTTATCCTCGGCAGCAGTGGCCATGTGCGTGTCACCGTCGAAGAAAGCCAAGCCAAGGTTCATTACGTGCGCAGCATCGTGCCCGGCGTGACACGAACCGACCTCGAAAACGGTGCGGTGGAGCACAGCTACACGGTGCGGCCACGGTGATCTTGGAAGCTACTCCTCCGGCAAATTCGCGGCATTCGCTTCAACCCAGGCCAGCGCTTCTTCGCGTGTTGTCAGCTTGCCTTCGAGTTGCTGCGTTTGAACGGCATTCAAGACCTTGCCAAGCGCAGGGCTTGGCTTCCAGCCCAGCGCGATCAGGTCGCTGCCCGTGATCAGACGCGGTGGGATCAGCGGCTCGCTGGCGAATTCCACGCGCTTCTGCTGCACGAACTCGTAGTTGTCCAGCATGCCGTGGCAGCCCAGGCAATCCACGCGGTGCAGCTCTAGCTCGTCTTCAAATCCGGGCCGCGCCATGAATCGCTTCAGCTTGGCCACTCGCATCTTTGGCACGTCCTTGAAAATCATGTGATTGGCCACCGCTTCGACCGTCTGTTCGATCACGTCGTTCGGATACTTCAGGCGATGCAGGATGTGATCCGTCATGCGCGCACCGACCATGTCGTGTCCGTTAAAGCGTATGCGTCCGTTTTCATCGACAGTCTGGGTCGCAGGCTTGGCGATGTCGTGAAACAACACGCTCAGCACCAGCGACAGCGAGACCTTCTCTGGCAACAAACTCAGCATCAGGCGTGTGTGAATGAAGACATCGCCCTCGGGATGAAACTGCGGTGGCTGCTCGCAGCCCTTCAGCTTCAAAATCTCAGGCAGCAAGTGACCCATCAGTCCGCTTTCGACAAACAAGTCGAAGCCGCGCACACGATTCGGGTGCAACATGGTTTTGCTAAACTCCTCGCGCAGTCGCTCCATACTCACGCTGCGAATCTTGCCACTCAGGCGACACACCGCCGCCCACGTGTCGGCTTCGATTTCGAAACCTAGCACGGTGGCAAATCGCACCGCACGCATTAGGCGAAGCTGGTCTTCCTCGAAGCGTTGCTCCGCATTGCCGATGGCGCGCAACACCTTCGCCTGCATGTCGGCCTGACCGCCCACGTAGTCGATGATCCTGCCCTGGATCGGGTCTTCAAAAAGACCGTTCACCGTGAAGTCCCGCCGCTGCGCATCCTCCTCGGGCGAGGAAAACGTCACGCTCTCAGGATGCCGACCATCGGTGT
>CAXNNN010000066.1:0-11451 GCA_964203095.1 Verrucomicrobiaceae bacterium
TAGCTCTGGGTCGGTGTATTTTTCTGGCCCACCGTCAAAGTCCTCGATCCGAGTGCCAAAACAGAGGAGGCGCTGCCGCCAGAAAGACCGCCTATAGTGAAGTCGAAGTTGTTGGCGTTGAAAGTAGAAACACCCGATGCCGGAAATACGATGTTGGAGTTTGGCGAGATGGAAGCCGCCGATGACCCGTTCAAGGTGCCCAGTGTGAGCAGCGTGTCACCATAGTAGGTGTTCGTGCCACCGAGCGTCAGGCTTTGCGCCACCATTTGCGTCACACCACCGATACCGCTGATATTGTTGTTAATCACCTGAGCGCTGTCTCGATTGATGGCCAGGGTGCCGTTGGTAACCACGGCTCCTGCACCCAAGCTCCCCGTAGCACCGCCCGATGCGCCATTGCCAAGCTGCAAAGTGCCAGCCGCA
Organism: Verrucomicrobiaceae bacterium; assembly: GCA_964203095.1. Classification (GTDB taxonomy): domain Bacteria; phylum Verrucomicrobiota; class Verrucomicrobiia; order Verrucomicrobiales; family Verrucomicrobiaceae; genus JAEUHN01. Next base: position 424 of record CAXNNN010000066.1, read on the forward strand.
ATCGTGGTCTGCCCGCTGTAAGTGTTGGTGCCGGTCAGGATCAGTGTGCCGGTCTGCGTTTTTACCAGCCCAACCGTTGTCGGTGTCAGGGCACTGTTGTTAATGATGTTGGAGGCGACGATGTTCGTGCCCGCAGTTGTCCCCACATGGAAGAACAGCTCACTATTGGTCGCATCTGCGCGGTAGGCGGTGGAATTGGTGGTGGTGCCAGCGGTAATGGTGGCAGTAGCCGTGCCAATCGTCCGGGTCGCGGCCGCAGAGCCAAGAATCAGGATGCCGCCGCTATCAATGGTCAGCTGTGTAGCGGCAGTCTGCGGCACATTCAGCGCCGTGGTGGTGGCTGCGGTGTCAATTTTCAAGGAATTGATCGTCCTCGCTCCTGTAGTCGTCGAAGAGGCGGTGAGAGAGATGTTACCCGTTGCCCCCCAAGTGGTCGGGTCTGTGGTCGTGGTGTAGGTCCCCAGCGCGGTGATCAGTCCATCCAATGCACCAGTAGAGTTGATCGCCCAATTCGTGCCTGCCACCGTGGCCCAGCCGCCGAGGATGGCGTTAGTGTTCAACCGGTCCGTGCTGACGATGCTTGCTTCCCCAAGGTTCAGCACACCGCCAACGGCGCGGGTGATGATATTCGCGCGCAATGTGCCCGTTGTGCTGGCCGTGCGAGTGATGGATGTCGCACCGGCTCCGATTACCGTGTTCAAAACGATTTGCTCTATCCCGGAAGCAGTTGCGCCCAGGATGTTCAGCGTCGCTCGGTTGAGGTTCAGCGCTGCCGATGTGGAGAGTTTGCTGGTATTCGTGCCCGTGGCGCTGTAGTCCAGGTTGGTCGTGCCACCCGTGATCGTCGTCGCGCCGGTGTAAGTGTTGCTGGCCCGCAAGTTCGTCGTGCCACCCGCAGGGCCGTAAATGCCAGTGTTGTTGATCGCCAGCGCTGTGCCCGTGCCTGCGATGGCGCCACCGGTCGCGCCGCCGATATTGATGACGCCGATACCGTTGTGAATCAGGTTCACCGTGCTGGCTGCGCCACCCGTGATGGATGCCGCCGCCGTGTTTGCCAAGGTGACTGTACCTGCCGTCGTGGGGCTCCCGTTGGTGATGTTCAACGTGGTGAAGCCGGAGATCGCTCCCGCCAGTGTCAACGCCGTGGCGCTGGTGCTATTGGTGCTCAAGTTGATCGTGGGCGAGACGATGTTGTTCACCGTCGCCGCATTCACGCCCAGCGCCGCGTAAGTGAATGAGGTCGTCGCATTCACGGCACCCGTGAAGGTGGCATTGCCTGTGCCCACGCTCAAAACATTGACTTCAGGAGCGGTCAGAGTGCTACTCAACAGCAGTGTGCCATGCGTGATGTTAGGGCTCGCAGCCGTGCCGAAGGTGCCCGCCGTCACCGCACCGGTAAACGTGTTGGTATTGGCCCCCAACGCCTTGAAGCTCACGCCTGTGGTCGAATTCAAGGTGCTACCGAACGTAATATTGCCCGTGCCCCGAGTCACAAGATTCACCAGGGGTGCGGTGGTAGCTCCGTTGAAGGCGAGCGCACCGGCACCAAAGGTCAACACGTCGATGCCAGAACTCGCGTTCAACGTGCCGCTGAAGGTAGCGCCACCGCCCGCGTAGCCTCGGATGGTCAGCGTGGGCGTGGTGACAGTGTTGCTGAAGGTCAAGCCTGCGGAACTGTAGCTGTTCAAGTTCATCGCGGTGGAAGCCGTCACCGTATCCGCAAGGGTCGCGGTGAAGCCCGAGTAAGTGGTCATGTTCGTGGTCGGTGCCACGATGGCTCCGCTGAACGTGGTGGCACCCGTTCTGGGGGCCAACAGATTGAACACAGTGGCATTGATCGTGCCAGCAGTAGCGAAGGTCAGCGCACCCGAGCTGTTGCGCACAATGTCCAGCGTGGTCGCTTTCACCGGCTGGTTGAAGGTGAAGACTGAGGAGTTGTGCGTGTTGATCGCCACCGGCCCCGTCGCGTCCACACCGATGCTCGAATTGACAACCGTGGGGGTGCCTGCGCCATACGACGAGATACTCAGTCCACTAGCGGCGTTGATCTTTTTGAAGTTGGGAGATGCCTGACCAAAATCCAACTGCGAAGTGCCGTAGTTGACCACCGTGAGAGTTGGAGCGGTCACGTCACCGTTGAATTTCATGGTGCCGGTGCCGGTGGCTAAGCCGCGATAGTTCACCAAGTTCAATGAGGTGCTAGCCGTGACGTTGCCGGAAAAAAGCAGCGCCGTGGTCGCCGTCGAGACCGTGTTGTGCGTGATGTTGATGGTCGTCGCGTTCACATTCCTCGTATCCGTCGTTGTGCCGAAGTTCAGTGCGGCTGTGGTTGACGTCGTTAGCGACTGGACGGTGACATTCAATGCCCCCGGCGTGGTCGCTCCGATGGAGGAGTTGAGCGTGGTCGTATTCGTGCCCTGAATGTTCAGGTTGAAGGCAGCCGAGGTGTTGATCGCAGTGGCAGAGGCGACCGTGCCGAAATTCACGTTACTGGTGCCATAAGCAGTCAGATTGAACGTCGGGGCGGTGATGTTGCCGTTGAAGGTCAAAGCGCTCGCTTTCCATGAGGTCAGACTCAGCGAGGTGCTCGCTGTTAAGGCATCTGCAGCCACGGTGCCAAAGGTCATCGCACCCGTGCTGTTGTTAAAAACGTTGATCGTGCTGCCGGATACCGCCTTGGTAAAGTTAGCGATGGCGCCGACATTGGTATTGATCGCAATAGCACCCGGAGCGCTCGCCCCAATGGTGCCGTTGACCGTCATGGTATTGGTCTGCAACTGAGTAAGATTCAGGGCGGTGCCTGCATTAATCGTGATCGGGCTACTAGCCGTGCCAAAGGTCGTCGCGCTTGTGCCGTAAGTGACCAGGTTGAAGGTCGGGGCGGTGACGTTGCCGTTAAAGGCAATCGTGCTGCTCTTGGTTGCATTCACATCCAGCAAAGTGGCGGCCGTAACGGTGTTGGCAAAGGTCAACCCGCCCGTGCTGTTGTGGTCGATATCAATCGACGACGTCGATGAGACGGCCCGCGAGAAGGAGAGAGCCGTGGTCGTATTGGTGTCGATATTGGTAGCCCCAGCCGTGATCGTGCCACCGATCAGGTAGGTGCCTGTGCCCACGGAGTTAATATTCAAAGCCGTGTTCGCAATGATGTTGGCATTGGTGCCAAACGTGACATTGCCACTGCTCAGGGTCGTCAGGTTGAATGTCGGTGCTGTCACCACCCCATTCATGTTCAAGGCACCGCCCTTGGTGATGTTGATGTCAAGTTGGCTGGTGGCATTGACCGCATTCGAAAATAGTAAGGCACCTGAGCTGAGATGCTGGAGATTAATCGTGTTCGCCGTTACCGCACCCGTGTAGGTCGCCGTGCCAGAGGAATTCGTCGTCACATTCAACGCACCGGTGTTCAGCGTGCTGCTAAAAGTCAGCGCGCCCGAAGATTGCGAGTTGATCGTCGTGGAGGTGCTCGCATTGAGGGCACCCGTGAAGGTCAGCGCGCCACTGCTTTGGTTATTAACGTTGACGGTAGGTGCCGTCACGGTGCTGCCAAACACAAGGTTGCCCGTGACGCCATTGACCGCCGTTACCGAGCCAGCCGTAACGGCACCGTTCAGCGTGACGGCACCTGTGCCTTGCTTGTCGATCACCAAAGGGGCCGCCCCCAGGTTAAGTGATCCACCAAGAGTGATGGCTGAACTGGCCCCGAGGGTAGCGAGAGTCAGTTGGCTCGAGCCACTCGTGTCGGCATTTACCGTCAGTGTGCGGCCAGGACCGACATTCCAAAACTGCGGTGATGTCAGGTTGAGCGCCACGGTGCCCGTGCCGTTGGTTTTATTGATGGTGAGGCTCTGGCTGGCCTCCGACATGTCAATGCCACCGGCACCTAGGTTGATCGTTTGGATACCGCTCAATGGGGGTCCGACAAAGTTGGCAGCCTGCAGGGTTAGACCGCCCTCCGCCGTGCTGGCGATCTGAATGCCCTCAAGGTTGATGGCACCGCCTCCTCGAGAATGAACATTGATCGTGGCCGCGCCTGCGGGCAACGGGCCAGCCCACACCAAGGTGTCCCCGGAAATGCCAGGGGTCCATTTTTGGAAGCTGAGCGGTGAGTTCAGGCCTTCAGCCCGCCCGTTCAGATACACCAGTGCAGCCGAGGAACGCACTTGGCCAAAGGCGAGCGCCACGATCATCGTGAACGCCACCTGTTGCCGCATTTTGCGATAAGGACGAAGGGTAGTCATGGCAGGAGAGAGCTAAATTGACTCGGCACAAAAGAAATACTCGCAGGCGTGGCCTTGCGAAAAGATGGAAGAATGGCCTTTGACAAGCGTTCCATTGGGACCCAGGGGAGGCGCAAAACTGCTAGGACGAGATTTTGGCATTTGATTAACGATGTAAACACATTGCATGTCAGCGAAGCAATAAAAAAAGCTGGGAGTGCAGAGCAGCGTGGTTCACAGTTCGCGACAGAGGCCACTCGCAGAGCCGTCAAGTGGCTCGTAAAACTGGGTGGGTGGGATGACATGGCAAGAGATGGGCGTTGGCCCAACCGCATTGGACCCCAGGCAGCATCTTTTGTTCGATCCCCTGACTCAGCCAACTCACTGCCAAAATGAAAAAAGGCGGCAGGAATGACCCTGCCGCCTCGCGATTGCTCGAACACAGACTACAGTTTAGCTAATCAGCTTATTTTTTTGCCGCCTTATCCTGATCAGAATCTGCCGCCTTCTTGGCATTAGATTTTTTGGATTTGGCTGCTTCTTGAGCAGCCCCGACGTTGATGGTCAGCATCTTAGAACTGCCATCTGCAGACTTCTGGACAGATCCACCAACTTTGCGCCCTACCTTGATATCTTCCAAAGTAGCGGGCTTCCCGTCGTTGTGAATCTTGGTCTCGGCACTAATGGTGAACATACGGTCCCCCTTCCCCTGACCACCTTTGATGGTCAACGTCTGAGAGGTGATTGCGACCACCTCACCCCAGAGAGGGTAGGTGTTGGATTTTGCCTTGTCTTTCTTGGTGGCCGGCGCATTGGCCGGATCTGTGGCTTTTTGCTCTTGAGCGGCTGCGTTGGACAGCCCCGTAACTGCTAGTGCCGTAAGGCACAGGAGACGAACGAATAGCGTTTTCATGGATAACAGATGCACTGATGATTACACAACAAGGTAGGCACAGGAGTGCACCTACAGCGTAAAAATGCGAATTTTTCGCGCCCACGCAAGTATAATCTTAGTCCACCTAATCCAGACCAGCGGTGACCGCCCTCAAATGCCGCCACCCTTGGTCAGGAAATTTAAGGCGAGGATGACGACGGCAAGAGCAAAAACGACGAGAGCGAGAGGCATAACAGGAGCAATGGAGGTTAAAAATTACTGCGGCAGCTCAGGCAGCACGGTGCTGAACTTGCTGATCACACTGCCATCCTCGGCATCGCGCGTTTCCCATGGCACTGACTCGTATTGAGGCACCATCCAAGAGGATTCTTCCCCGGGAGCTGCGCTGAACAACCGATCTGTGGCAAGAACCTGAACAGCCATCAGGATTAGAGAGAGCACAAGGCAGATCATCGAGAGCGGCACCAAGCCCGCTTCGGGGTCTTTCTCTTCGTAGAATTGCTGGGAATCAGCGGCAGCCGAACGCTTGACCGGCGCACTCGGGGGAGCTGGCTTGATGGTTGGGCGGCCCATTGGCTGGGTCGCCTGCAGTTTTTGGGTCGCCTTGGGCAAGCCGCCACCCGGGGCACCACCAGCTAAGGGGGCCGTGCCGGTGCCACCACCCGGCGGGCGCGGGGCGGCCATAGGAGGGCGGCCAGCGAGAGGCTGGGTAGCCGCACCCGTTTCAACACGCGGTGCCGTAGGTGCCATCGGACGCGGGGCCGCGGGAGCACCGCCTGGAGCCATCGGGCGAGGAGCTGCGACAGGTGGGCGAGGAGCACCCCCGGTGGAAGCTGGAGGAGCGGATGGGGCGCTCGGAGCTACCGGCATGGCATTACGGCCTGGAGGTGGAATCGGCGCAGGTGGCAACGAAACGGGATTCGTCAGCGACTTTGGCGAAGGCGGTGGCAACGGGGCCGAAGGAAGCTGGATCGGAGCCGTGGAACGCTTGTCAGTGGGTGGCGGGATCGAGCCTGTGGATACCGTTGGCACCGGGGAAGTCGTCTCACGCGGCTGTGTGCTTCCAGCACTAGGGCGGGCGCGCAGAGTGATGCGCACCGTCTCTTTCTTCAGCGGCACGGCCGAAATCTTTGGCGGTGGGATGGCGGCAGTTTTCGGGGTTGGCGGTGGCAGTTCTTCGCTCATGGGATGGTCGAGTTTAGGAAAATCGGAAATTAGCCCATCTTTTTAGCGGATCGTCCGCCTGCACGTCAATGCGTTTCTCCCGATAGCTTGATTTTCATTCCGCTTCCTGCCTCGCCCAGCGGTTTTCCGGGGTTGCAAAAACCGTGGGCATCGCCGAAAAACACGGCCCGCATGGCCAACCACACGCGGGGCTTCCCATCTCACTCATGAAAGTTCTCGTCACCGGCGGCGCCGGATTCATCGGCAGTCACACCACCGAACGTCTGCTCAGCCTGGGCCATGAAGTCGCTATCCTGGATTGCTTCAACGACTACTATAACCCGGCCATCAAGCGCGCCAACCTGCGTGCCGTCGCCGATCGCGTGCAGATCTTTGAAGACGACTTGCGCGATGCTGCCGCCATTGACCGCGTGGTTGCCGAGGCCAAACCCGACGCGGTAATCCATCTGGCCGCGCGCGCTGGCGTTCGGCCCTCCATTGAAGCGCCTGAGCTTTACATCGACACCAACATTAAGGGCACTTTTTACCTGCTCGAAGCCATGCGCAAACACGGCTGCCAGCGCTTCGTCTTTGCCAGCAGCAGTTCCGTCTATGGCGTGAACAAGAAGATCCCCTTCGCCGAGGAGGACCCGATCCTGCAAACGATCAGCCCCTACGCGATGACCAAGATGACGGGCGAGCAGATCTGCTCCAACTACGCCCAGCTCTACGCGATCCGCTGCGTGTGCCTGCGGTTCTTCACCGTCTATGGCCCTCGCCAGCGGCCTGACTTGGCCATTTCCAAGTTCACTCGCGCCATCCTGGACGGAAAACCAATCGACAAATATGGCGAAGGCCACACGCGCCGTGACTACACTTTCATCAGTGACATCGTCGATGGCATCATCGGCGCGCTGAATTTTAATGGCGATCCGCTGTGCTCGATCTACAACCTCGGTGGCTCGCAGAACGTCAGCCTCAATGAGATGATCGCCGCCATTGAGCAAGCCGTCGGCAAGCAGGCCGTCATCAATCAAATGTCCGAGCAGCCCGGCGACGTGCCCCTCACCTCGGCAGATGTCACCAAGGCCATGCGCGACTTGAACTTCAAGCCCACCACGCACATCGACCAAGGCGTTCCCAAGTTCGTGGAGTGGTTCCATCAGATGCGCGCGGAAGGCGCGGTGCTGTAGCTAGTTGATGGTTCTTGGTTGATCGTTGATAGACTACTTGCTGCGTGTTGCGCAGAGTTCTGCTATCAACCATCACCTCTCAACTCTCAACTTTATCATGACCCTCACCTTCCTCGGCACCGGCACCTCCACCGGCATCCCGATGATCGGGTGTGGGTGCGAGGTCTGCCGAAGCGATGATCCGCGCGACCAGCGCACGCGCTGCTCCATTCATCTGCAAACACCGGAGTGCTCGTGGGTCGTCGATACTGGGCCGGACTTCCGTGTGCAGTGCTTGCGCGGGAACATCACACACCTGGATGCGGTCCTCTACACGCATCCGCACATGGATCATTTGACGGGCTTCGATGAGCTGCGGCGCTTCACCATTGCGGAAGAGGCCGTCATGCCTGTGTATGCACGCCCCTCGTGCCTGGAGGTGCTGGAGCGCATGTTCACCTATGCCTTCAATGGCGAGAACCGGTATCGCGGCTATTTGAAGCCCGAGAGCCACGCCATCACCGGCGTGTTCCACTTGGGCGAAACGGAGATCACCCCACTACCTGTCGTGCATGGGAAGGTCGAAACCGTGGGTTACCTTTTCAGCCGGGATGGCAAAAAACTCTGCGCCTACATAAGCGACTGCAAGCTGGTGCCGCCAGACACCATGGCTTTGCTACAAGGCGTGGACACGCTCATCTGCGATGGCCTGCGCTTCACGCCGCACGTCACGCACATGAACTGGGACGAGGCCCTGGCGCTGCGCGATCAAGTGATGCCACGCCAGACCTGGCTCACGCATTTCCAGTGCGAGATCATGCATGCTCGCGATGAGCCCACCTTGCCCCCCGGCGTGCGCATGGCCTATGATGGGCTGAAATTGACATGGAACTAAAGGTCGCTTTCACGCTGCTCGCCTTCACGGCGCTCCTTAACGCCCAAGAGCCAGCTTGGGATGCTGCCGCAGCGACCGCCGTCGTCTTCAACCGCGACTATCCCGAGTCGGCCGCCCTCGCCGAGGAGTATGCCAGAATGCGCGGCATTCCAGACGAGCAGCTCATCGCTGTCTCATGCAGCAAGGAGGAAGCAATCTCGCGCGAGGCCTTTCTTGAAACCATCGCCGAACCTTTGCGCGGCATTTTCATTGAGCGCGACTGGTGGAAGCTGCAACTACGCGACCTCTTGGAGCCTGCCAGTGCCAAAATGAAACGCGTGCCTGTCGTCGTGCAGGCGCGGGTCTCCATCCTTGTGCTCATGCACGGCGTGCCGTCGAAGATCATCCGCCAGCGCGAGAACCCCAAACAGGCCGAGCAAGACGAAGCGAGCGTTGATTCCGAACTCGCCAGTCTAGGCCTCCCCGGCGTGCGGCTGGCAGGCGGCGTGCCGAACCCCTATTTCAATCAGACCGAGCGCTTCAATGCCGTGCCTGCTGCCCAAGGCATGCTCCTCGTCACGCGCTTGGATGCCGCCTCCCCCGCCACCGTGCGGCGCATGATGGACGACGCCGTCGCGGTCGAACCCATCGGCCTGCGGGGTCGCGCCGTGATCGACCTCGCTCTGAAAAAAGGTGCCTGTGAACAGGGCGACGAATGGCTGCGCCGCACCACGCAATCCTACCGCGCCTTCGGCATTCCCACCCTCGTCGATCGCTTCGAACCGATCCTGCGCGATGGCTGGCCGCTGCTCGACACCGCGCTCTACTTCGGCTGGTATAAGGGCGAGATCGCAGGCGCGCTGAAGCCCGACACCTTCCGATTCAAAAGGGGGGCCATCGCCTGCCACCTGCACTCCTTCAGCGCCTCCATCATCCGCACTAGCACCCAGGCCTGGGTGGGGCCACTGCTCGATCACGGAGCCGCCGTCACGATGGGCAACGTGTGGGAACCCTACCTGTCCATGACCATCCACTTCGACATCTTCAACGACCGTCTCCTCAAAGGCTGGACCGTGGCAGAGGCTGCGTGGTGCGCCACGCCCGTGCTGTCCTGGATGAATGTCGTGCTTGGCGATCCTTTGTATCGCCCCTTCGCCCATAGCAGCATGGGCGACGACCAGGATCGCGACTACTCCCTGCTCCAGGCCCTGGCCAAACGCCACGCCAGTGACAGCAGCACCGCCGCCCTGAAGCGCCAAGTTTTGAAGATCGGCCAGGACCGCAACAACCCGCACATCATTGAGTTGCTCGGCCTGCTCTCGTCCCAGGAAGGCAAAACCGATGAGGCTATCAGCATGCTCGAACACGCTCGCACACTCTACCAAGACGCCAACAACCGCCTGCGCACCTCCCTCTATCAAGCCGACCTCATGCGCCAGGACAAGCCTGCCGCCCTCGCCTTGCTGCGTCAATGCGCGGGCGATGACACGCTGAAGGGTGCCCAGGGCTACACGCTCATAAAAACGTTAATCGCGGAGATGCAGTAGCACGGAGCCGCGACAGCGTGGGGCCGGGGTCCTTGATCCCCATGGCTCACTCCTTCCGCTGAATCCGCGCTGGCACGTCGGTGATCGGGATGCCTGCCGCCTTTAACGCATCCCACACCTGCACCAGCACGCCCAACGCAGTGTTCGTGTCGGCCTCAAGCTCCAGCTTGGTGCTGGGCTTAGCAGCGATGAACTTCTTCAAGTCCTCCGCCAGCGTCTCCAGCGTCGCGGGCTGGCCATCCAGGAAGACCTTTTGTTCCTTGGTTAGGGCCAGGGTCACACGCGTCTCCGTGGTGGACGCGTTCGTGCCCATGCTCTTGCTTTCAGGCAGTGCGATCTGCATCTGCGTCTTGTTTTTGCGAAACGTGGTGGTCGCGATGAAGAAAATCAGCAAGATCACCATAATGTCGATGAGCGACACGATGGGGATCATCGGCACTGGGCGGCGCTTGCGGCGCAGGTCGATTTTCATCGGGAGCGCTGCACTTCGAAGTGCTGATAGAAATTGTTGATGCTGTCCTGCAAGATGGTCTCCAGCCGCATGGCAATACCGTCCAACTTCCGCACGAACCAAGTGTGTGCGATAACGGTGGGCACGGCTACGAGCAGGCCAGCGATGGTGCAGCGCAAAGCGACGCCAATCTCCTTCGCCATCATCGCTGTGTCCGGCCCACCGCTGCTGCCGCCGTCGAAGGCGGAGAACATGCCGACCAACCCGATGGTCGTGCCCAGCAAGCCGAGCAGGGGGGCGGCGCTGATCATCACTTCCAGAAACGGCATGTCCTTGTCCAGCTTGTAGAGTTCTTCCTTGGCCTTTTGCGCCAGGACTTCCTGGCATTCCTGCTTGGAGCTGAACTGCCCGGACACCACCATCATGCCTAGGCGCGCAAGCACGGACGGATGATCCTTAATCGCTTGGTGCAGTGGCGTGATGTCTCCGTTCGCCGCATACTTGGCGATGGACCGCAGCTCACGCTCCACCTCCACGGGCATGAGCAAGTGCTCGCGCATGCGCAGCCAGGAAATGATCGCCACACTGGTCGCGGCCACAGAGCACAAGATGATGAGCAGCATGACGAAGCCGCCGGAGCGCAGGGACTCCACGATGATGGATAGTCCGCCAGCCTCCTCAGCCAGCATGGGGAGTGTGAGGTCA
>CAXNNN010000067.1:0-11432 GCA_964203095.1 Verrucomicrobiaceae bacterium
AAGGTGCGATGGATGCTTCGAACATCATCAAGCCAGCCCTCAGTCGCGGTGAGCTTCAGTGCGTGGGTGCCACGACGCTGAACGAGTATCGCAAATACATCGAGAAGGATGCCGCGCTCGAACGCCGCTTCCAGACGGTGAAGGTGGAAGAGCCATCCGTTGAAGATGCGATCAAGATCCTCCAGGGCTTGAAGGGTAAGTATGAGCTGCACCACAAGGCCATCTATTCCGACAAGGCGATCGAGGCGTCCGTTAACCTTAGCTCACGCTATCTGCCTGCGCGCTTCCTTCCTGACAAGGCCATCGACGTGATGGACGAAGCGGGGTCCAAGGTGCGCATCGGTGCCATGACAAGGCCACCCGTGTTGAAAGACATCGAAGGCGAAATCGAGAAGATTCGCCTGGAGAAGGAGACCTCCATCAAGGAACAAGACTTCGAAAAGGCAGCCTCCCTTCGCGACAAGGAAAAGGACGCCAAGAAGCGCTACGATGACACCTTGGAGAACTGGCGCAGCAGCAATACGGAACGCATCGTGAATGTCGAGGAAGAAGACATCATGGCAGTCGTGTCCAAATGGACGGGTGTGCCATTGCAGCGCATGGAGCAAACGGAGATCACCAAGCTGCTGAAGATGGAAGACGAGCTGAAGAAGCGCGTCATCGGTCAAGACGAAGCCGTGATCGCCATCAGCAAGGCGCTGCGTCGCTCGCGCGCTGACCTAAAGGATCCACGTCGTCCGATTGGCACCTTCATTTTCCTCGGCCCCACGGGCGTCGGCAAAACCTTCCTCGCGAAGAACCTTGCTGAGTTCATGTTTGGCAGCGCTGATTCTTTGATTCAGATCGATATGTCTGAATACATGGAGAAGCACACAGCTTCACGCCTGATCGGTGCACCTCCCGGATATGTCGGTTATGAAGAAGGCGGTCAGCTCAGCGAGCAGGTGCGTCGTCGCCCATACTCTGTCGTGCTGTTTGACGAAGTCGAGAAGGCTCACCCAGATGTTATGCACCTCCTGCTCCAGATTCTGGAAGAAGGCCAGGTCACGGACAACTTTGGTCGCAAGATCGATTTCCGTAACACCATCGTCATTATGACGTCGAACGTGGGTGCCGAAAGCATCAAGCGCCAGACCACCCTCGGATTCAACGCCATCACCGCAGACTCCGCCGACAACGACGCGATCAAGGGCAAGGTTATGGAAGCTGCCAAGAAGTGGTTCAAGCCTGAGTTCATCAACCGTCTTGATGATTTGGTCGTGTTCCGCATGTTGGAGAAGACCGACCTCAATCGCATCGTCGATCTGGAAGTCAGCAAGGTCACCGCTCGCCTCAAGAACAAGAAGATCATCGTCACGCTCGACGAGAAGGCTCGTGAGTTCTTGATGAAGGAAGGCTACGACCCTCAGTATGGAGCGCGTCCGATGCGTCGTGCTGTGGAGAAGAACATCGAAGATCCTCTCGCCGAGCAGCTCTTGCGCGGCGACATCAAGGAAGGCGATACCGTTGTGGCCACCTATGACGTGGAAACCAAGAAGCTGCTCTTCACCACGGAGCCGTTGCAAGACGTCCCCGAGATCGAAGAGACTGCCCATCAGTAACCCTGAGACAACCATTCATGAAAAAGCCGGGTAGCGATGCCCGGCTTTTTTGGTGAAGGTGGCTTTGGGTTTAGGCAAATCAACGCTTCCACCCGCCACCCAGCGCCTTGATCAGTAGCACTGTGGACACGCTGCGTTGGCCATCAATCTGCGCGAGCGTCAGCTTCGTGGTGAGAACAGTGCGGTCGGCTTCGACGACTTCAAAGTAGCTGGCTAGTCCCTTCTCATAACGAACGCGGGCGAGGCGCGCGGTCTCATCCGCTGCCTTCATGGCTGCATCGATGGCGGCGCGTTGATTGCTCATGGATTTCAGGTCGAGCATTGCATCCTCTACCTCGCGCAAAGCGATGAGCAGGGTCTGTCGATATTTGGCGGTGCTTTCCTCGTAGCGGCTCTTCGCGGCACGCAGGTTAGCCTTCAGTCGCCCGCCTTGGAAGATGGGCAAGCTGACACTCGGGCCGATGCTGAGTGCGCGATTCTCCCACTCCAGGAAGGTGCTGGAGTCGACACTGTCGAGACCACCGCTGCCGGTGAGCTTGAACGCAGGGAAGAACGACGCCTTGGCCACGCCGATCTCGGCATTCATAGATTCCATATCCGCTTCAGCGATGCGGACATCAGGACGCGAAGCGAGCAAGTCTGAAGGCAACCCCGCAGGCACAAAAGGTGGTGCATGGAGTGAAGGATCAACGCTCACCGAGAAGCTGCTTGGTGGTTGACCGCACAGCACGGCGAGGGCGTGTTCAGCACTGCCGCGCTGACGTTCCAGCGCGGCGAGGTCGGCCTTGGCCAGTTCTTGTTCGGTCTGGGCACGGGTCACGTCCATCTCATTCGCCATGCCACCGTCGAAGCGCGATTTCTGCAGCTTCACGGCTTCATCACGCAGAGCGATGGTGTCCTTCACGACCTTGGCTTGAAGATCGAATGAGCGCAGGAGGAAGTAGTTCCGCGCCACTTCGCTGGCGATGAGCAAACGCTGGGCCGACAAGGATTCATCGGAGGCACGCACGCTGGCGCGGGCCGACTCGACGCTGCGTTTCACTCGGCCCCACAGATCGAGTTCGTAGCTCAGGTCCAGCGAAGAGCGATAGTAATCGCGCTCGACCAAATCTTTCGCGTTGCCAAAGCCTGGAGGAAGGTTGGCCCCGAAGGAGGACTCCGACTGACGCTGCGTGCCGAAGCTGCCTGCGAGCCCCAGCTGAGGGAACCAATCCGCGCGCTTCATGCCGAGCAGCGCCCGCGCGGTCTCCACACGAGCCTGTGCCCCGAGTAGGTCCTGATTCGCTGTCAACGATTGGGCGACCAGGCTGTTAAGCTTGCTGCAGTTGAAGAGCTTCCACCATTCATCGGGCAGCGGCTGCGTGCTCGTGGTGCTGCCCTCTTTCCACTTCTTGGGCATCGCCGCATCCGGGCGTTGGTAGTTCGGGCCGACAACGCATGAGGCGAGCAGCAGGGGAAGAATGAGAAGAGGACGCATGGGAATGAAAGGTATGGAGTGCTCAGTGCTTGGTTTTCAAAAGAGCGAGTTTCTGTGGCACTCAATACTGCGCTCTCCGCACTTAGCACTCTTCTTCTAGTGGCCGGGAAACTTCATTTCGTTGCTAGGGGGAGCTCATAACAAGCCACTTGCTTGTCATTTCGGACGAGTAGCCATTTGCCAGCGAGCGTAGGGTAGTTCCAGGTCTTGCTGCTCAGGGCATCGAGCTTGGCCAATTCCTTGAAGCCCGCGCGAGTGACCTCGGCGAGGTGCACAGGACCTTGCTCACTTTGAATCAAGACCTTGTTACCCACGAGCAGGTGCTGGCCTGCACCGAAGCGGCCTTCCTTCCACAAGCGTTCGCCCGTGGCGATGTCAATGGCGGCCAGGCGACCGTCATCCAGGCCATAAAGCATGTCGCCGATGGGCGTCACGCTGTTGAATTGTGTCTTCATCTTGTTGTTCCGCCACAGCTCCTCAGCAGTGAACTTGCCATCGGTGGTCGCTTTGATCTGAAGCAAGGTGCAGCCCATCCCGTAGCCAGCGCTGAGGAAGACTCGATCCCCTGGCAGCACCAGAGGCTGCGAGGCCTTGGGGAATTTGTCGTTGCCCCAGGCATGCTCCATCAAGACTGCGCCGCTGGCGGGGTCGTAGAACGCTAGGCCAGAGGCGTTGTTGGTGATCAGCATCCGCTTGCCTGCCATGGTAGCGACAATGGGCGAGCCATACGTGGCTTCGTCGGTGCCGCTCTTCCATTCGAGTTCACCGTTCACCTTGTCATAAGCGATCAGTGTGGGGCCGCTGCGCTTGGCTCCACACACGATGACGAGGTTATCAACGATCAACGGACTGGAGGCAAAGCCCCAGGTCAGCACGCCGGTGTTGTTTTCTTTCTGAAGGTCGTGGGTCCAGAGCAGCTTGCCTGTGGCGACTTCGAGACAATTCAGGATGCCAGTCGCCCCCTGTGTGTAGAGCTTCCCTGCATCATGAGTGGGCGTGGCGCGTGGGCCGTCGCCGCCTTGCCATTCGACGAAGCGCGTTTTGTCAGCATGATGCCAGAGTAGCTTGCCGGTGGCTAGATCATAAGCGCTGACCCACTCTTCCTGATCGCGCTGCTCTTGCGTGATGGCCCGTCCGCTCACCACGCAGAAGGCACCCCAGCCTTCGCCAATGTCAGAGCGCCAGGCTTCGCGTGGTGGAGTAGCTTGCCAATCGGAAGCCAGGCCTGGGTCAGGCAAGATGCCGTCCCGATTCGTGCCCAAGAACTGTGGCACGTCGGGCAGGTCGGGCAGGTCGGTAAGGCTAGGTTGAGCGACTTCGGTAGTGATCGGCCTGGCAAGGTGGCGTTCGCCGGGCTTGGTCCATGCCCAGGTGAAACGAGGCAGTCCGGTGCCGCTGACTGAGCCATCGACTTTGAGCGTCAGCATGAAGGTCAGCATTGCGACCACTAGCCCAATGAAGGCGCGGAGACGCACGCGGGTGCTGAAACCACTGAGCAAAATGAACCACAGAGCAAGCAGCAATGAAGTGACCAGCAGGGTGGCTGAGATCATCCAGCTGCGGAGATTGGTGTCCAGCTCTGATTGTGAGTAAGCGAAGGTTAAAGTCGCGATGGCGAAGGCAAGTAGGCTGATCGGTATCCAGTAGCGGTGGGAGCGTTGATTCATGGCAAGTTGACTAACGGTTAAGAGTGGGAGTCGGTCACTGGCGATTCAGTGACGAAATGCTTAGCGGGTCGCGACTTCAGCCGAACTGTCGATGAAGACGTCCATCTGCTGTCCGACAAAGAGTGGGATGCTGGGAGCATCGTCGATGCGGTAAATGACCTGGAGCACTCGTGTGTCCACACGCTCGGTGGCGCTGCCAGTGAGGCTTTGTTTCGGGATCACGAGCGGCTCAAAGCGAACGAACGTCAGGCCCGCTTTCAGGCTCGGATTGCCGCGCACCTGGGCTTCAGCTTTTGCGCCGGGCTTCACCCGCCAGGCTTCATGCTCATCCACATCAGCCCGCACATGCAGCGGCTGTGTTTGGCCAACGGTGAGCCACGCTTTGTCCTGGGTCGCTGGCACATGTTCACCAGCGCGGATGCGCACTTGGAGAACGGTGGCGTCGATGGGGGCCTTGATAACGCTGCGGTCGAGATTGACATCAATCACTGCCACGTTCGCCTGGGCGGAGCGCATGACGGCCTTGGCAGAACCTACGCTGCTCATGGCCGAGGCTACGTTGGCCTTCGCGCAAAGCAGCCGCGCTTCATGGGTTGCCACCGTCATTGCGCGCTGTGTGCGCTCCTCGCCAGAAATCACCCGGCTGTCTTTGAGTTGTGTGGCAAAAGCGAGCAAGCGACACGATTGCGCCAGCTCGGCCTCTGCGATCTGCACCTGCGCCTCTGCGACTTTGACCTGCTGCTCGGCCACTTGGGTTTGCGCTTCAGCTTCCGCTACAGCTGCCACTGCGACCGTGCGCTCAGCTTCCATTTCGCGAGTGCGCAGCTTCATGAGCGGCTGATCTTTCTTTACAGCGTCGCCGACTTTGACATGCACGACATCGACCACGGCAGCGCGTGGGGAGCCAATGCTGATCGCCTCCGAACACGGTTCCACCAGACCCACCGCCGCGACCGTTTGAGCAAAGGCGGAGCGCGGTGGTGCGATGGGTGGTTCGGTGACAAGGCGCTCAGGCTGACTTTGAACAACTGAGTAGCTGGCCCAAACCAGGGCGGCCAGGGCAAGTAGGGGTAGGACGGGTAGTTTCATAAGGGGTTAGCGTTGGACTTTGTCGGTGTGTGTAATGACGCCGTCGTTCATGTGGAAAATGGTATGCGCGTAATGATAGACACGGTTGTCATGGGTGACGATGATCACCGCGCGGTTGGGCGCTAGAGCCGCATTGGCGAGCAGTTCCATGACGGACTCCCCCGTCTTGTGATCGAGCGCGGCGGTGGGTTCATCGCAGATGATGAGTCGTGGCTCATGCACCAACGCGCGTGCGAGCGCGACGCGCTGCTGCTGCCCACCGGAGAGCACCTTGGGCATGGCGTTCGCTTTGTTGCCCATGCCCAGGCGTCCTAGCAAGTCAGTCGCACGCTGGACGGCCACACGGCGCTTCACCCCATCCGCGATCAGCGGCACGGCTGCATTCTCGGCGGCTGTCAGTGAAGGCAGCAAGTTGTATTGCTGGAATACAAACCCCAGATTGCGACGGCGGAACAGGATGCGCTCTGTGGCGCTCAGCCGCTCATGCTGCTCGCCGAGGATTTCCAAGTTACCACCGGTTGGATTGAGCAGTCCTGCGATGACGGAAATGAGCGTGGTCTTGCCGCACCCACTGGGGCCGACCAGGAAGGTCATTTCCCCCTGACGCGCGGTGAAATTGACGCCGCGCAAGACCTCCACACGGGCATCGCCTTCACCGAAATGCTTGCTGATCTCCGCGCAACGAACGGCGGATGTTGTTAAGTCTGAGTTCATGATGATTAGCGAAAAACACTCGCTGGTTCGAGCTGCTGCACCGTTCGGAAGCTGAAAAAGACGGCGATGTAAGTCACTGCGGAGAGCGCACCACACGTGAGCACGACCACGAAGACAGGAAGATACACGCCACGAAGGAATGGCTCCTCACGGGCCAGATCGGACGACAGGCTGGCGAGGGCGGTTCCAAACGCGCTGCCCAGCAGCAGGACTAGCGTTGCCTGTGCGCAGAGCATACCAGCGAACTGCTTGCTTGTGACTCCGACGACTTTCAAGACTGCAAGGTGGCGTGCATTCTCCTTCACAAACATCATGAAGGTCTGGCCTGTGATGGCCGTGCCGACGATCAGGCCGATGATGATGGTGAGGCCGAACAACTGAGGTATGCCTTGCTTCGCATAGTAGTCGCGGCTGGCGGCCATGAAGCTCTCCGCACTGTGCGCTTGTAGCTGGAAACGATCGCGGATGTGCTGCCTGACGGTGTCAAGTGGCACGCCCGGTTGCAGCGAGCCGAGAATGAAAGTGGTATCTCGATCCTCTGCCTGCTTGAGCGTTAGCGCCGTGGTCCGTGTCATGTGCAGCAGGGGAAAGCCTGTGAAGGGGGCAGAGGCATTGCTCAGCGCTGCGACCCGCAACGTTTCACTGCCGATTCGCAAGCTGCGACCGATCACCTCTGACGCCGGGATGTCAGGGTAAAGCAGGCTGGCTCCACCCGGATCAAGCATGACGGTGCCGCGCTCACGGATTGCCTCAGGGTCGCCTTTGATCATCCTCGGTGGCAGACCGACAAGCGAAGAGTCGTCCACTCCGAGTATCGTAGCGACACTGAGTTTACCAGAGTCTGCCCGCGCATATGTATCAAACTTGATCAAGGGCACGGCCCACTGCACGCCTGGTGTGCTGCGCACCTGTAGCAGGGCATTGACCGGCACGGGCTTCGCTTGATCAAAGCACTCCGTATCCTGCTCCATCACCCACAGATCCGCGTTGCTGACATCGCGTATCTGCGCGCCGGTCATGCCGAAGATGCTGACCAGAATGGAGGCCTGGTTTTGCATCAGGAACACCGCCAGTGATACCGCCAGGATCATGGCGAAATACTTGGCGCGGTCCGCGCGCAGCATTTGCAGGGCGATCGAGATCATTTCTTGACCCTCCTTTCACTCGCTGGGCGGCGTGACCCTAACGCGTCAGCGATGAAGCTGAGCAGTTGCGTGGAGGCTTGCTCAAAGTCGAAATTCTCCAGCACCGAGCGCCGCACCATCAGCCCTTCATAGCCACACATGATATTCACCGCAGCCTGCTCAGGGATGACATCAGGGCGGATGTCGCCTGCCGTCACTGCGTTACGAATCAAGTTAGCGAGCAGCTTCTCCACATAAGCGTAGTGTGCGGCTAGGTGCTCACGCACCGAGGGATTGCGCGCGGCTTCGGCAGTGATCTCAGACCACATGGCAAAGAAGCCTTCATCTTCAAAGTCAGCACCGGAAAGGTCTTTGACCTTCTCCAGGCAAGCCATCAACCCCTGCTCCAAGGGCAATTCGTTGAACCAATCGGTGGTGCGTTGTCGGTCCCAGGCGATCAGGCCGGCAATGATGGCCTCTTTACTGGCGAAGTAGCGATAGAGGGCACCGGGGCTGAGTTGCACCGCCTGGCAGATCTGCCTCATGCCCGTGGCGTGAAAGCCGTGCTTGGCGAACAATTGTGCTGACGCCATCAGAATTTGTAACCGCCGATCCACTGCGGAATCAGCCGTCGAAGTTGGTTCAGTTGGTGATTTCTTCATGACCAGAACGAACGTTCGTTTTAATGAAAAAAAGTCAAACCTTTTGCGCTCAGAGGTTCAGCGGAAGACGGAGGCGGGTTCGAGCACGAGCACTTTGCGCACGCTCAAGAGGCTGACGACGATGGTCACAACCGCCATCAGCACGGCGACGATGGCCACGATTTCCCAAGGCATGACGATGCCACGCGTGGCGATGTTTTTGCTCATGATAGCGAAGAAGGTGGCCGCCATGCCACTGCCGAGGGCAAAGCCAATCGCACCTGCGGTGATTGCTTGCAGCATCACCATGCCGATGAGTCGAGCATTGGTCACGCCGATGGCCTTGAGCGCGCCGAACTGCTTCAAGTTCTCGATGGTGAAAATGTAGAAGGTCTGCCCCGCGACGGCGAGACCGACGATCAGTGCGATGGCGATGGTGATGCCAAAGTTCACCGGAATACCTGTGTTCCGCAGGTAGTAGCCGACGCAGTCCCCCATGAACTCGTCTGTCGTACGCGCCTTCAGTCCGGTCTCATGCTCGATACGGCGTGCGAGTGCTTCCGGCGTGAGGCCCGTCTGCGCACGCACGAGAACGTAGGCCAACTGGTTGCGCTCGCGGCCCTGGAAGTTCACCGCCTCGCTGTAGCGCGCATGGATGACTGGAAAGCTAACGAAGGGCGCGCTGGCATCCGAGATGCCGACAATGGTCACCTTTTGGTCGTTGAGTTCCAAGATACGGCCCAGTTCGAGTTCCTCGCCAGGGTAGAGCAGCAGGTAGCCCGCCTTGTCGATGACGATGGAGTTAGCCTCGCGCAGCCGCTCCCAGGATCCCATCAGCATCTTGCGCGGTGCACCGATCAGCGTGCTATCGTCAATGCCCAGGGTGAAGGTGCTGGCGAACTTACCCGCAGCAGTCTTCGCCGTTGGGTTGCCTTTGAATAGACGCACGGCGTAGTCCACGCCGACCACGCCTCGCACTCGCGCGAGGTCGGTGTCCTTTAGCGCCTTCGTCTGCTCGAAGTATTCGGTGTAAGGGTCCATGACCCAGATGTCGGCATCCGTCACGTCCATCACTTGGCTGCCGGTGCGCTTCATGATGCCGGTGAAGATCGACATCTGGTTAAGCAGGAGAAAAGTCGAGAACGCGAAGGCGAAGACGAGGCCAAAATACTTGGCGCGGTCAGACATGAGCATTCGAAGTGCAATAAAATTCACGGCGAGTCGCGGTTTGACGTTTGGTCAATATGGGGTAAAAAAATCAGCGCGGCTGCAACCAGGTAGCCGAAGGAAAGACCTCGCGCACGATGCGCTCGTCCGTCTCATGGGAGTCCATTTCGTAGCTCATGGGTTTCCAACCAAGGCCATCGCACATGAGGTCACCGTTACGCCGCACGGCAATCAACGGGTCCGTGATGCCTGCCATCACACGCAGGTCACCCTCCATCGCCATAATGTGGCTACCGACGGTCACCGAAATTAGCGCAAACGTGGCTTCTTCGGGTTTGATACGGTCGCGCGGCAGGTCGCCGATGGCCTGGGCTTCGATAATGATCTGTTGCAGGGTGCGCCAGCAGCGACTGGCCTGGATGCGGTGATCCTCCCGGCGTTCCTCGCTAGCCTTGTCCCAGAAAGAAACGGACTTCAGGGTCATCTCGGCATGGAAGTAATCAGGGTGTGCGGTGGCAAACTCGCAGCACGCGCAGCAGATGGCTCGCACGCGCTCGCGAGTGCCGCCTTTGAACTGCGAGGCTTTTTCGAACAGGTCGGACCGCTGCTGCAACGAGCCCGTGCAGACGGCCAGGGCCAAGTCTTCCTTGGATTCAAAGTGCTGATAGAGGGTGCCTTTGGAATACTCCACTGCCTTGGCGAGGTCATCCATGTTCCAGCCTTGGAATCCACGCTCTAACAGGAACTTGCTCGCCTCACGCAGAATCAGCTCCTCGCGTGCGGCGAACTCGCGCGCACGTCTGGCTGTGGTGATGGAGGTAGACACGGGGAGTGATTTCCTCAAAATTTGACCAATGGTCAAGTTATGATTCCCCGTCTTGTCAAAAAGCTACTGGGCATCCGCCACCTTTTTGCCGTCCTTGGCTGGAGCGGTCGCGGCGGGTGCTGTGGGGGCGACGGGCATACCGGGCCGCACTTTGGCGAGTCCATTGATGATGACCTGATCCTCCCTGGCCAAGCCGCTACGAATCACTCGATTCTGACCGAGCAGCGGGCCAAGCACGACGGCCTTGTATTGGGTCATGTTGTCTTTGTCCACGGTGAGCACGAATTTCTGGCCTTGGTCCGTGCCGATGGCTTGTTCATTGACCAGCATCCCCTGGTAAGCTTGGCCGGCGGGTAGGCGCATACGCACGAAGCTGCCGGGGCGCAGAGACTCATCTTTGTTGTCGAAGATGGCACGCACCAAGATGCTGCCGGTGGTGCCTTGAATGCGGTTGTCGAAGGACTCGATGCGGCCGTGGTGTGGATAGCCCGATTCGCCTTCAAGTTGCATCTCGGCGACGGTCGTTTTGTCAGTCAGGTGCGTGCCGGTGCCAGCGCTGCTTTGGCGCTGGTAGCGCAGGAAGGTGGACTCATCGACATCAGCATAGGCATAGACTTGCTCGGCATTCACCACGGTGGTCAGCAGCGTGGTGAAGCCAGCGACACCGCTCACATAGTTGCCAGGAGTCACCATCTCGCGGCTGACACGACCATGGATTGGGGAGCGCACGGAGCAGAATTCGACGTCCAGCGCCACAGCCTTGCCAGCTGCCTCGGCCGCCTTCACCGCGTCACCGGCCTCCCGGAAGGCCATGCGCTTGGTCTCAGCTTCTTCCGCACTGATCGCCTTAGCGGCTGTCAGTCGGTCCGCGCGATCCATCTCCATGCGGGTCAGATCCAGCTTCGTTTGGGCTCGTTGAAATTCGGCGGCCGCACGGTCCAGTAGCGCCTGAAATGGACGTGCGTCGATGGTGTAGAGCAGGTCGCCCTTCTTCACCATCTGCCCAGATTTGAAATGGACTTTGTCCACGTAACCACTGACGCGCGGGCGGATCTCCACGGTCTCGATGGCATCGATGCGCCCGGTGAATTCATCCCACTCCTGGATCTCTTGCTGAAGCGGAGCC
>CAXNNN010000068.1:0-11312 GCA_964203095.1 Verrucomicrobiaceae bacterium
GGGTTTGATCGAGATACTTGGGCTTGTCGGGGCGTGGTCCAAAGATGTCCGCAGGCACCTCGGCTTTGTTGCCCTTGTAGGCACCCTGGTGGCGATCTGCTGGCGTCGTGGGTCCATGAATCGCCCCGTAGCAGAGCCACAGATACCAGGGCTTCGATGGATCACGCTTCTGCCCTTGGATGTAGTTGACGGCCCACTGCGTGTAGTTGTCCGTCGAGTAGCCGCCGACCTTCTGTTCCTGGCCGTCGATGCTGACGATTTGGTCCGTGTAGTAGTTGCCGGCGTTCTGGGGATTGCCGGGGCGATTCCATACGATCTGGTGGTCCCAGTCGCGCCCGTAACCGCTGTCGGTCCCTGTGTGCCACTTGCCAATGTGTGCCGTGTGGTAGCCGTATTTGCGCAGCTCGGCTGGCCAGAAGCGGCACTGCGCTGGGTCATACGTGCTGGCTGGATACTGGCCTTCCATCCGCATGGTCTGCACCGCAGGCTGAAGCAGACCGGTGAGCATGGATGCACGCGAGGGCATGCACCATGCGCCCAGGTAGCTCCGGTGGAAGCGCACGCCGCTCTTCGCGAGCGCGTCTATGTTTGGCGTTTTTACCCAGGCCGGGGATTCTGGGTAGCAGCTCAGTGTCTTGAACGGCTGATCGTCGGCGTAGATGAAGAGGATGTTGGGCTTGTTGGCAGCATTGGCGACAGTGCACATGAGAGCAAGCAGCAAGGCGAGGTGTGTCATGCGCCTGTGAACGCGTAAGGACGTGCCGCCTTGCACAAGCATGACGACCTGAAGCTCGAACGACGAACTCACTTCTTCAGCAAAGCCTGCATCTGGTTCACGATCTCGGCATGCGCGGGGTCGGCGGCCAGGTTCGTGGTTTCGGTCGGGTCCTTGACCAGGTCATAGAGCATCACGCCATTCACACCGCCCTCGCCCCACTCGGTGTAGCGGAACTGCTCATTGCGCACGCTGCGGCCCATGAAGCCACCTTTCTTGCTCTTCTCTTTCTGCTGCTGGTCTTTGAATTTCGGTGCGTTGGTGCCGAGTTGCTGGCCGCGGAGCACTTGGGAATAGGCGGCGTGGGACCACACAGCATCGACCTTGTCGAGCAGTGGCTTCAGGCTCTCGCCATCCGTTTTTGGCGCGTCGATACCGCATAGGTCGGCGAGCGTGGCGTGCAGGTCGACGAGTTCCACGGTGCGGGCGCAGGCCTTGCCCTTTTCAGAGGCACCGGGCACGCTGATGATCAAGGGCACGCGTGCGCTGCGCTCCCAGATGCTCTGTTTCTGCCAGAGGCCGTGATCGCCAAGGTGGTAACCGTGGTCGCTGTGGAAGACGATGATGGTCTTGTCAGCAAGGCCGAGACGGTCCACCGCCTCCACCACTGCGCCGACCTGCGCATCCATGAAGCTGATGCTCGCATAGTAGGCCTGGAGCGCTTGCTTGCGCAGGTCGTCGGTCAGGGCGTCCTGCTCTTTCTTGTAGCTGGCGTAGGCGGCCTCGGGAATGCCGGGCTGGTCCTTCATCGGGCCCGTGGCCAGCTCGATCTTGTCGATCGGATACAAATCAAAGAAGGACTTCGGGGCGACATACGGCGTGTGTGGGCGGTAAAATCCGACCGCGAGATAGAAGGGCTCGCCCTTCTTGGCTTCGAGTAGCTTGATCGCTTCCGCTGCGCCGATAGCGTCGGTTTGTGGAGCTGGGTCTTCGTCGGCGAACCAGCTGAGCGTGCCGCCGAACTGACCGGGCGTAAGCGTGAAAATCTTGTCCTCCACGTCTTTGTCGTGGCCTTTGGGATTCACGACCTGCATCCAGGAAGGCTCGTCATCCAGTCCACTGGTGCCGATTTGGGTGGGCACGCCGTAGTGGTAGAGCTTGCCCACGCGCGCGGCAAAGGCCCCAGCCTTCTGGAAGCTCTGCGGCAGGGTGACGGTGTTCGGGTCCGTCTCGCGGAAGTGCGTGCTGTTTTCATACACTTTCGTCGTGTCTGGGCGCAGTCCAGTCATGAAGCTAGCACGGCTGGGATTGCACAACGGATACTGGCAGTAGGCCTTGTCAAAGCGCACACCACGCGCTGCGAGCTTGTCGATGTTGGGCGACTTCACTAGCGGATGCCCATAGGTTCCCAGGGAACAATTCAGGTCATCCGAGACCAAGTGGAGCACATTGTATTTCGGGGCTGCCGCCGACGCGGCAACGGTTAGGGCGAGAAGGCAGAGCAGGGCGCGGATCATGGTGAGGGCGCTTCAACGCGGTGACTGGCGCGTGAATTACATGACTTGTGCATTGCCAAACGAGGCGCAGCTCGTAGCACTTTGCTCCCTCTCATGCTTCGCGCACTCATCTTCGACTTCGACGGCCTCATCATCGACACTGAATCCGCCATTTATGAAAGCTGGCGCGAGCTGTATGCCAGCCACGGGCAGGTGCTGACCATCGAGCAATGGTCGCAGTGCGTGGGCACGGATTTCAGCAGCGTCTATGATCCGAAGAAGGAACTGGAGCAACTCTCGGGCCTGACTTTTGACTGGGTCGCGATGGACCGCCAGCTCTATGATCGAGTGAGTGTGCTTTTGGATGGCTACGATGCCCTGCCTGGTGTGCGGGAGCGCTTGCAGGAGGCGCGCGAGCTGGGCCTGCCCTGCTCGATCGCCAGCAGTAGCCCGCTGTCTTGGGTGTCCAAGCATCTTCAGCAACTGGGGCTGAATGAGTATTTCGCCAATGTCTCGACCCGCGATCATGTGGAGCGCATCAAGCCGCACCCGGATCTGTTTTTGGATGCTGCGCAGAAGCTCGGCGTGAGCACTGAGGAGGCGATCATTTTCGAGGACTCACTGAACGGTCTGAAGGCGGCGCGTGCGGCTGGCATTCGCTGTGTGGTGGTGCCAGGGCCGACGACCCGACATCTGGATTTTTCGGGGGCTTGGCAACATTTGGGATCCTTGGGCTCGACATGTATAGGAGAACTTGCTTCTATACTTAAATGAATGATTTGATGTCTCTCGCTAAGCGCTACGTGCGTTTTCGTGATGAGGTATTTGGCGGATTGGAGGAGACATCGCTAACAGGCTGGGGGGATCCCATGCCTGAGTTACAATTGCAGAGTCTTTGGTTCTCTGGCGCGTTTGGCACGGAGTTCACCGGTGCCGACGGCGAGCGCGTGCTGGTGTGCGACTTTGGCGAGTGGAACTCAGGCGCGGGGCCGGACTTCACAGGTTGCGCAGTCCTGATCAATGGTGAGCCGCACACGGGCGATATCGAGCTTGACCCTGATGTGCGCGACTGGGAGAGGCACCATCACGGTGCAAACGTGGACTTCAACAAGGTGGTGCTGCATGTGTTTGTCGATGTGCCTTCCGAGGCGCGGGCCTTCACGCGGACGGTCGACCATCGGCAGGTGGTGCAGGTGCGGCTTACGCCCGACCTGCTGGGCCCGGGCTTCTCGCCTTTGAGCAAGGTGGCACCGGCTCGGCTGGGGCGCTGCTCTCTCCCGCTCGCTCAGATGAGCATGGTGGCCGTGCAGTCCCTGATCGAGTCCGCCGCGCAGCAGCGGCTGGCGAGAAAGGCCCGCCGGCTGCACCAGTGCGTGGCGGTGCATGGTCGCGAGCAGGCGGTGTATCAGGCCCTGGCCGAGACGCTGGGTTACAAGCACAACCAGCGGCCCTTTGTGCTGCTGGCGCAACGGTTGCCCCTGCGCAAGATACTGTCGCATGAGCCGCTGGGCCGCGAGGCGATGCTCTTTGGCATGGCGTCATTCCTGGACACGGCACCGTTTGACCTGCTGGAGGAGATTTCCCGCTTCTACCTGAAAGGGCTGTGGGACCACTGGTGGAAGTGTCGGCTGGACTTTGATCGCTGGTCTGGCGAGGGCGTGAAAGTGACCTGGAATCTCAAGGCCACGCGGCCAGGGAACCACCCGCAGCGAAGGGTGGCAGCGCTGGCGATGTTGTTGAATCAATGGAGCAAGGTGATCGCCCCGTTGAAGCACGCAGATGCCTGGGATCGTCAGAAGTGGGAAGGCGTGCTCGGCCAGCTCTCGCATCCTTTTTGGGACACGCATTACACGCTGAGTGCGGCTGCGGCGGCGAAACCCATCGCGCTCATCGGCAGCACGCGGGTGAATGAGATGCTGGCGAATGTGGTGTATCCGCTGCTGGTGCCTGAGAAGCCCGCGCTATGGGCGGAGTTCAAGGAGCTGCCAGCGCTGCTGGACAACCTGAAAGTCCAGCGCGCGGTGCTGCGCTTGTTCGGTGAATCAGAGCATGGCAAGGACTATCAGAAGAAGCTGCATCACCAGCAAGGGCTGCTGCAAATCTATGAGGACTTCTGTCTGGAGGATGACTCCACGTGCAGCGATTGCCCTTTTCCCGAGCGGCTGGCGCAGTGGGCGTGAGCTGTGGTGCCTTGATCCTGCATCACGAGGCAAACCGCCCTCACGGATCTAGTCTCAGGCCCTTGGGTGGCTCCAGCTTCACGGGTAGCTGCGTGGTGCTGTTGCCTTCTTCGTCTACGAGGATGGCCCGCTTGACGTTGGTGCCTTCCACGTTGCTGGCGGGGGTAGCGCGTAGGATGGGTTTGACGGTGTTGTATGGATCATCGCCGAGGATCGTGAGGCCCTGCATGCGCACGGGTTCGATGTTGGCAAACTTGCCTGCATTGGCCAGGGCGATGCTGGCTCCGTCCGGCTTGCCGATGGGGGAGGAGAAGGATTGCAGGTCCAGGGCGAGGCCTTCGCCTGCGTGCACGGTGCAGTAGCTGTCGAAGGCAGTGCCAGGGCGGGCGAACTCGGTGAAGGTGTCCCGCACGGAGGTGACCTTGCCCTTGGCGTCTGTGTGCTTCTCAAAGCAGAAGTCGGTGGCGCGCAGGCCGCTCTTTTTGCAGATCTCGATCTTCTCGGCGGTGGCGGGCGGGGCGAAGGGTTCTGGTTTGAAGCCGGTGGTGCTGGCGTTCATAATGTCAGACCAGATGGGCAGGGCGATGCGGCTGGAGAAGGCGCTGGGATAGATGGTCTTGGGCTTGTCGAAGCCGACCCACACGCCGCAGGTGACGCGTGAGGAGTAGCCGAGGAACCAGAGGTCTTTGAACCCCAGATGCGTGCCGGTTTTGCCAGCGGCGGGGAAGTTCTTCAGGCCAAAGTCGGTGCGTGCGGCTGCGGCGGTGCCCTGATTCAAGGCGTCGGTGAGGCTGGAGTTCACCTGCCAGGCGGCCAGTTCATCCATCGCCTCGACGGGGGCTACGTCTTCCTCGCTGATCTGGTAGATGGTTTTGTCCTGGGCGTCTTTGATGCGGTTGATGAGGTGCACTCGCTTTGCGCGTGTGCCCTTGTTGGGGAAGCAACTGTAAGCGAGGCACATCTCGTCCAGCTTCGCCTCGCTCTGGCCCAGCACGCTGGCAGGTAGGTCTTGGATGGGGCTGTTGATGCCCGCCTTTTTCGCAATGTCCTTGATGGGCGCGAGGTCCAGCGGGTCGCGTTGGCTCGGGCCGGGGAAGGCCTGATACGCAAGGCGCACGGTGGCGGCGTTTCGCGAGCGCACCAGGGCCTCGCGCAGGCTGATGTTGCCCATCTTATACTTCGGGTTAGCGACCTCTTCGCCCCACTCACCGAGGATGCCGGTGAAGCCACCGATCATGATCATGGTGTTGTCGAAGTGCTGGTCGAGCACGGGTGTGCCAGGGAAGAACATGGGCGACTGGTAAGCCGCCGCATACACCAGCGGCGTGAAGGCGGTGCCGACTTGGCGGGAGGAGTAGAAGGCGCGGTTCAGCTGGCTGTCGCGGTAGTCACGGCCGCCCACAAGGGCGAGCACGGCACCGTCCGCGTTGTCGATGACGAGGGCGGAGCCTTGCAAGTACAGGGCGCGGGGCTTGGGCGCGTCGGGCGAGATCTCGCGGCTGGCGAGTTTCTTGCGATAGTCGCTCAACACGCCGCGATACTGCGCATAGGTTTCGTGCTCGTAGCCGGGGCGGCCTTCGACTTCAGCCAAGCGCTGCTGCACGGCTTGGTCGGCGGCTTTTTGAATGATGGGGTCGATGGACGTGTAGATGTTGAAGCCCCCGGTGGCGGCCTTTTCCTCACCCACGATCTGCATGACCTGCCGTCGCACTTCATCATACACATAGGTCAGGCGGGCGTCGATGGTCTGGCCGGCGGTGATCATGGGTTTGCGGCCGAGCTGGGCGTGCTCATCCTCGGTGATGTAGCCCTCTGCCAACATGCGGTCGAAGACTTGGTTGCGCGCGCGAATGGCGGCCTCTGGGTGCTTCAGTGGGGTGTAGAGGTTCGGCGCTTTGATCAGCCCGGCGATGGTGGCGGACTCTTCCAGGTTCAGATCACGCACGTCTTTGCCGAAGTAGCCGCGGGCGGCAGCCTGGATGCCGTAGAAGTTCTGGCCGTTGCCGCTGCCGAAGAAGATGCGGTTCAGATACAGCTCCAGAATTTCCTTTTTCGTGTATTGCTTCTCGATGCGCTGCGCCACGAAGGCTTCCAAGATCTTGCGTTGGATGCTCTTCTCCCTCAGCTCGAAGGTCTGCCGTGCGAGTTGCTGGGTGATGGTGCTTGCCCCTTGCGTGACCTTGCCCATTTGCACCGCCAGAGCGACGGCACGCCCGATCCCCAGGTAATCCACGCCGTCATGCTCGAAGTAGCGGGAGTCTTCCTGCGCGGTGAGCGCCTTGATGAAATGCTGCGGTACCTCGTCCAGTTTGATCGGGGTGCGGTTCATCACATAGAGCCGCCCCAGCTCGCCACCATTGCGATCGTAGATAATGCTGGCGGACTCCAGCTTGCGCACGTCGGCTAGGTCAAATGTTTCCGCTTTGTCCTTCAGCGGCTGGATCACGAACACCAGCACCGCGAAGGTGCCCACCCCTGTCAGAATGCCCAGCGCCAGCAGGGCGGTGAACCAGGTGCGCTTGTAGAACGGGGGCTTTCGGCCGACGCCCGGGCCGCGCCAGTTGCTTTCCCCGAGCAGTTCAAGATCGATCATGTGGTGATGGGGTAGGTTGGAAAAGGACCGACACGATAGCCGCAAAGAGCGAAGGATAAAGGATGAACGCAGACGATTTGCCGACAACCTTAGAGGCCATGTCCGACTCCCACGCCACGCCATTTCATCAACTTTTGTCCGCCGCGACTGGACAATGCTTGCCCTGGGCCGAGGTGATGAAGCTGGTCCTGTATCACCCCGATCACGGCTACTACGCGGGAAAGCCGCGTCGAGTGGGGCGCGGGGGTGACTTCTACACATCGGTCAGCGTGGGGCCGCTGTATGGCCAACTGCTCGCCCAGGTCGCGGCGGAGGTCTGGCAGTCCCTGGGGCAGCCTGACGGCTTCACCCTCATCGAACAAGGCGCGCACGACGGACAGCTGGCAGCAGACATCTGGCAAGGCTGGCCGCATGAGCAAAAGCCGCGCTACCTGATCGTGGAGCCGCAGGCCGAGTATCGCGAGGTGCAGCGCGCTCGTCTGGCACCGGTGATGGGAGAGCGGGTAAGCTGGGTGCCGTCGTGGGCGGAGATAGGGGCAAGTCCCACCCACGCCATGCTCCTGTGCAATGAATTGCTCGACGCCTTCCCTGTGCCCCGCGTGCGCTGGACCGGCCATCAATGGCGGGAGCTGTGGGTCGCCAGCGACCTCGCCTGGACCGAGGCAGCGATCACGGACCCTGCCGTGCTGGCCGAAGTCCAGCGCCTTCCCACCGACCTGCCCGCAGGCTACACCACGGAGGTTCACCCGGCGGCGGCTGACTGGATGCAATGCGTGGCCCAGTCCTCGTTCAAGGGCGCGGTGCTGATCGCCGACTACGGCTACGAAGCCGGCGAATACTACACCCCGGAGCGCAGCGACGGCACCCTGCGCCGCTACCACGCGCACCGCACCGACGGCGAGGTGCTGCGGGACCTGGGCCAGTGCGACCTGACGGCACACATCAACTTCACCCGCCTCATTGAGGTGGCGGAGGGCGCAGGCTTGACCGTGCGCCGCTTCCAGCATCAGGGCCGTTTCCTCACACACGCGGCCGCGCCTTGGCTGCGCACGCTGGAGGGTCGCCCGCCAGACCCCGCGCTGCTGCGCCAGTTCCATAGCCTGACCCACCCCGGCCACATGGGCGCGGCCTTCCGCCTGCTGCTGCTGGAAAAGCCGTAGCAGAAAGTCACAATAACGCACTCTGGGTTTGGCAGGGCTACTCGGCACGGCTTCGGAACGGTGCATTTGGCATTCCGGTATGCCTGGGACGCCTTCGGGACGGCCTAGCGCAGAGGGGCGCAGGAACCGAAGCGCTGTGCCCTGGCTTAGGCGCTATCCTCCATGGCGTGCGGTTAGTATGTCGCTTGCGCTGGTGTGGCGCTTACGCCTTCCTATTCCCACCCCATGGCTAATCCGTTTCTGACAGAAGACTTCCACATTCGCTGGTCCACTCTCACGCCGGAGCACATCATCGCCGATATCGAGCTAGCCTTGCAACACGCGCAGGAGCGTGTCGATGCGGTGGCGGATCAGGATCGTGGCCGCATTAACTTCGATTCGGTCATCATGGGCCTGGAGGAATCCACGCTGGAACTCGACCACGCCTGGGGCCTGGTGGAGCATCTGGACGCCGTGTGCAATACCCCGGCACTGCGCGAGGCGCACAACGCCATGCTGGCCAAGGTCAGTGCCTTCCGCGCTAAGATCCCGCTCAATGCGCACCTGTGGGACCTCATTGAGACCTACAGCAAAACGGAGGAGGCGCGCGCTCTGACGGGCCTGAAAAAGCGCGCCCTGGAAGAAACGGTCGCCTATTTCCAGAACCACGGTGCTGAGTTGCCGCCGGATCAAAAGACGCGTCTGGAAGAGGTGCAGGCCGAGCTGTCGCAGGTGACGCAGAAGTATTCGGAGAACGTGCTGGACTCGACCAACGCCTTTGAGCTGGTGCTGGATGAGGCGACGCGCCTGAAGGGCATGCCGCCATCGGCCATCGACGCTGCCCGCGCAGACGCGGCGGCCAAGGGCTACGGCACGCTGGACGAGCCGAAGTATCGCCTGACGCTGAAGGCCCCTAGCCTGATTCCGGTGCTGACTTACTGTGAAGACGAGGACATCCGCAAACAGATGTGGCTCGGCAGCACGGGCATCGGCCGCAGCGGTGAGCATGATAACACCGAGCTGATCTGGAAGACCCTGCGCCTGCGCCATGAGAAGGCGCAACTGCTGGGCAAGGCGAACTTCGCCGATCACATCCTGGAGCGCCGCATGGCCAAAACGGGTGCCACGGCGCTGGAGTTCACCGAGCGCCTGCACAAGCAGGTGAAGTCGGCCTTTGATAGGGAGGTGCTGCAACTGCAGGAGTATCGCGCCGAGACTGCGGATCGGGATCACGAACTGTTCGAGCCCTGGGACGTGCCGTTCTGGAGCGAGAAGCGCCGCAAGGCACTGTTCGACTTCGATCCCGAGGAACTGCGCCCTTACTTCCCCGTCGATGGCGTCATCAGCGGCATGTTCCGGCTCGCGGAGCTGTTGTTCGAGGTGAAGATCACTGAGCGCGAGACCATCTTCCTGCATCCCATGCAGGTCGAGGACGCGACACCTGCGAGTATCGACCCGAATAAGCGCGGCCCCGTGGAAGTGTGGCACCCTGAAGTGAAGTTCTACGAGATCCGCAATGCCAAGGGCGTGCATGTCGGCAGCTTTTATGCCGACTGGCATCCACGCGACTCCAAGCGCGGTGGTGCCTGGATGAATTGCCTGCGCGGCGGCTGCCCGCCCGTCGATGATCGTGAGCGTCGCCTGCACCTGGGCCTGATTTGCGGCAATATGTCGCCCCCCGTCGATGGCAAGCCCGCGCTGCTCACGCATGACGAGGTGCAGACCGTCTTCCATGAGTTTGGCCACCTCATTCACCAGCTCTTCGGCACGGTCGAAATCCCATCGATGAACGGCACCAACGTCGCGTGGGACTTCGTGGAGCTGCCCTCGCAGTTCATGGAAAATTTCTGTTTCGAGCGCAAGAGCCTGGACTTCTTTGCCAAGCATCACGAGACCGGTGAATTGATCCCGGCGAAGCTGTTCAACCGCATGATCGATGCGCGCAACTATGGCGCGGCAGGGGCGATGATGCGTCAGCTCAGCTTTGGCAAGCTGGACCTCGAACTGCACATCAATCATGCCAACAAGCCCACGGATGATCTCGATGTGGTCGCCCGCTCGATCACCAAGGACTACTCCATGCCGCTGAAGACCGAGCCGCCAACGATGGCGCGTCGCTTCACGCACTTGTTTGCCAGCCCCGTAGGCTACGCGGCCAGCTACTACAGCTACAAGTGGGCCGAGGTGCTGGATGCCGATGCCTTCACCCGCTTCCAGAAAGAAGGCGTGTTGAATGCCGACACCGGCCGTGCCTTCCGCGACTGCATCCTGAGCAAGGGCAACTCCGATGATCCAGCGAAGCTCTTCCGCGACTTCATGGGCCGCGATCCTGATCCCGACGCGCTGCTGCGGCGCGATGGGTTGGCGTAGAGGTGTGGTCCGCAGGGTCCCCGTGCGGCTGCCGCATAGGGACGATGCGGACCACTTCGCTGGCGCAGGAACGTAGCCGTGGTTAGTTAGTTGTATGCCTTCGCATTTCCTCAAGCCCAGCGGCTTCCGCTTCGACGTGGGGTTGCGACGTGGCTCACTGGACTACTTTCGGAATGCGGGGCCTGCTGCGCTGCTGGACGAGCGGCGCACTCTTTTGCAACAGAGCCCAGACAATCATGCGGCAGAACAACCAGGGTCGGAAGCGATAGTGCGGGAGGCGGCTGAGTTTGCAAGTCAGGTAGGGCGCTGTGTCCTCACAGCGCCGTCATCGCAGGCTCAGGGGCTTCGATCTTCCAACGATACTGACGATCTCTCGCGGCGGGCTGAGGACAGCCCGCCCTACCTCACTGATCTCGGCAGCACCTGGGAGCCGGACTTCGTGCTACTAGACGAAGACCTGCGCGTGCAGGCAGGCTGCGTGTGCTCCCCGTCGTTCTGGAGTTTGCCGGAGAAACTCGGCAAGCCCATCAATCTCGTTCATGCGCCAGTGCCCGGGTTGAATGTGGAACTCGGCACGAAGATCCGCATCTTCCTCGATAAGCTGAAACCCAACGAGGTGTGGGAGCGCTGGAACTGGGGGCTGGCTGCCACGCCAGAGTTGAACTGCCACCCAGCGATGCAGCGACCTCGTCTGAATGAATGCGCAACGCTCGAAGAAACCTGGTTCCGAGTGGAGCATCAGGCGCTGGTTCGCTTGCCCAAGACGCAGGCCATCTTGTTTGGCATTCGGGTCATGGTCAGCACGCTGCGTCAGGAGAT
>CAXNNN010000069.1:0-11263 GCA_964203095.1 Verrucomicrobiaceae bacterium
CGCCAACCATCCGCACTTATGTTTTAACGATCACACGGACACTTCCCTTGAAAAGCATTGTCAAGTATCGGCGGGATTTTGTGTCTGATCCGAGTGGGTGGATGGGAGATGCTGCGATCCAGCCGCACCGGAACCGCACCGGAACCGCATCGCCACGCTCGTGCGGGACCATGCGCCTTGGATGGCGCAAAAATTACGCGTCGTCGCAGTTCACGCGCAAGCCGCATGGATGGCACGTCAGCCTGAATACAAAGCCAAAGCCAGTCGGTTGCTGGCCGGGAGCAACATCAAGCAACTGCTGCACTTGCTGGAGGACGAACTGCATCTTCATGGCACTCAGCGCCGCGTCGATACGATCATCGGCGGCACCGAGCGAGCGCTGTCACTCGTCAGCGAGAGGCTCTCAGTCGTGAGCACGAGCTTTCGTGAGGAAGCAGCGTTTCTGGAGGAGAAGCACACGGAACTCAGGGCGAAACTTGATGACTTCATCGGAAGATTTCCAGAGCGTTGTCATTCGGCAGTTCTAGAGCACTTCGCCCCATTAGAGAAAGGATTGGGGAAGTTCATAGAGGACAACCTGCGTAGCTCGGAGTTCGACAAACGATGGAAAACTCGAGTTGCCGAGATGAAGACGGATGCGTGGGTAAAGCACTGTGCCGCCGATATAGCAGGGGAACTCGCTGCGATTGTCCGCGAGTTCTGGCGGCAGGTTCAAGTGGATGCGGAGTTCACGACGGAGTTCCATGGTGCCAAAGCGACTTCGGCTGATCCTTGGGACTGGCGGAAATACGTCAACTGGGCGGGCGTTGAGATCGGTGTTGCAGCATTGTTCCTTGGTTGGGAGGTTGCTGTTGCCGGAGTTGTAATCAGCCTCTTGAGCCGACTCATTCTGGGCAAGTCAGATGCCATCAAGAAGGCAAAAGAGGACGCTCGGACACAGCTTGCCGCACAGATCGAACAGATGGCCGCAAAAGTCGCGCAATCGGTGCAGGACTGGTTCATCAGGGAGATTGAGGTGAAGACCATTGCCCCGCTGCACATGGACATCGCTGGCCTGACATTATCCATCCTCACTCTGGCGGACGCTGCCGCCAAGCTATCCGCGACGATTTGTGATGGACGAGACATGTTGTTGTCCCGTCACCCGATTCCATCCCCGGACTACGAACGTCAAACACTTGCCCCAACACCATGAGTTACAATGCACCCATCTTCAATGCCTCGAAGGTCTGCGGCGACACCCGTGTCCTTACAAACGAACTGTGCAGCCTACTGGGATGTTCCAAGCTGGCGGAGGTGCAAGATCTTGCGCCGAGAATGACACAGACCAATGACGTGGCACTGACACTGGCCTTCATTGGGCAATACAACGCCGGAAAGTCCACGCTCATCAAGGCGCTCACAGATCGTGATAACGTGACGATAGACGCCGATGTCTGCACCCACGAAGTCACAGCCTATGCTTGGCATGACCTCCGTCTGCCGACACACCGGGTGTGCAGGCTGATGTGTCAGAGCACGACGCACGAACCGGGAAAGCCATTCTTGAGGCCGATCTGGTGATCTTCGTCATCACGGCGGAGCTTTTCAGCGAAGCCTCTGCCCGCTATTTCCGCCGACTGATGCTCGACGGCGGGAAGGCCTGCGAGTCCTTGTTGGTAGTCAACAAGATGACCCTCGACGGCGGCAGCGAGGATGTGAAGCGTCCCCACATCGACAAGGTGTGCCAGCCGCTCACCAGTCACGATTTCAACACGGTGTTCATGGATGCGAAGTGCTACCTCGATTCCATCGTCTGCATGGATGATGCTGACCGGCAGGAATTGCGGGCAGCTTCCTGCTTCGACGCATTTGTGGATACACTTAACCGCTTCGCCCGCGAGCGCTGTGATCTCGGACGGTTAATGAAACCATTGTTCTTGATCCGTGCCGTCGCGCAACAGGCGGCAGCACTGGCTGTACCTGTCCTCACGCAGCGGAGAGTCGAAAACGTTTACCGCAATTGCAGCCAAGGCCGATGAGTTGATTCGAATGGTCAGTTGATGCTAAACAATCGGCTGATGCACGGTCACAAGCTTCGTTCCGTCGGGAAACGTCGCTTCGACTTGCACCTCGTCGATCATTTCGGGCACGCCTTCCATGACCTGGTCACGCTTGAGCAACTGAGTGCCGAGCGACATTAGGTCGGCGACGGATTTTCCATCCCGCGCGCCTTCCAGGATCTCATAGGTGATGATGGCGACGGACTCTGGGTAGTTCAGCTTCACGCCGCGTGCTTGACGACGGCGTGCGAGGTCGGCAGCGACCACGATCATGAGCTTCTCTTGTTCGCGAGGACTGAGGTGCATGAAGGAATCAGACGGACAGGTGCTTGGTGATGGCAGGGTCAGCGAGGATAGTGGCGGGACCTTCCACGATGATGGTGCCGCGGTCCATGATGTAAACGTAGTCGCTGATGGCAGCGACGAGATCAAGGTATTGCTCCACGAGTAGGATGCAGATGCCCATTTCCTTTTTGAGACGGACAAGCGCGTCTTCGATCAAGTCGATAATGCTGGGTTGAATGCCTTCCGTGGGTTCATCCAGGATGAGCAGCTTTGGACACGTGAGCAGAGCGCGACCAATCGCGAGCTGCTGCTGCTGACCACCGGATAACACGCCGCCTTTGCGCTTGAGCATCTCCTTAAGAACTGGAAACAGATCCAGCACGAAATCCATCTTCTCCTTGGCTTTCTTGCCATAGAGGGCCACACAGATTTGCAGATTCTCACCCACAGTCATGTTGGGAAAAATGTCGCGACCTTGCGGCACATAGCCCATGCCTGCACGGGCGCGGTCTTCGGGTGGCTCACGGTGCCACGACTTACCATTGAAAATGATCTCACCCGCACTCTGAGGCAGGAGGCCCATGATGCTTTTTAGCGTGGTGGTCTTGCCCACTCCGTTGCGACCCATGAGCGTGACGAGCTTGCCATCGGGCACCGTGATATTCACATCGCGAAGGATGGATGACTCGCCGTAGCGGGCCTCCAGCTTGCTGATGCGCAGCACACTGGAGAGGCTCTCTGCGCCCGGTAGTGGGTGCATGCGTTTGGGGTCAGTAAGGAAAGCACTCATGCGGCAATTTTCTTCTCGCGTTTGCGGCCCAGATAGACAGAGCGCACTTCATCATCCTCAGAGACAACGTCCAGCATACCTTCCTTGAGCACGTGGCCCTGAACGAGCACCGTGACCTTCTGGCCCAAACGGCGGATGAACTCCATGTCATGCTCAATGACCACGATGCTATGCTTTCCTTTCAGGCTCAGCAGCAGTTCGGCCGTGCGCTCAGTTTCCGAGTCACTCATGCCAGCGGCGGGTTCATCAACGAGTAGCAACTTCGGGTTTTGCGCCAGCAACATGCCAATCTCTAGCCACTGCTTTTTGCCATGGGAAAGAAAGCCAGCCTTGTTGTTGCGCTGATCATTGAGCGCCACCGTTTTTAAGATCTCCTCAATCCGATCCTTGTCTTCGCTGGTCACGCGATAGGTCAACGTGCTCCATAAATCGCGAGGGCGATTGAGCGAGATCAGCAGGTTGTTCCAGATGGTCAGGTTCTCATAAACGGCTGGTGTTTGAAACTTGCGACCGATGCCGAGCCGGTTGATTTCGTGCTCACGAAGCACAGTGAGGTCGATCTCCGATTCATGATCAGAGTAGAACTTCACAGTGCCTTCATCGGGACGCGTGCGGCCCGTGACAATGTCCATGAAGGTGCTCTTTCCCGCACCGTTAGGACCGATGACGGACCGCATCTCTCCATGATCCAAGTAGAAGGTGAGGTCATTGATCGCCTTGAAGCCGTCGAAACTCTTCGTCACGGCCTCCAGTGCGAGGAGAATGCCAGGAGGGTTGGCCATGAGGGTGAGAGTTAGGAGGGTTGGGCCACAGGTTCGCCCGACTGGCGAGCCTTCAGCCACTTGTCACGCAGGCCCGCGAGTTGCTTCGGCAGCCCGACGACACCATTCGGCATGAACAGCACGACAAAGATGAACAACGCGCCCGAAATGATCAGCCAATAGTCAGGATAGTTTCGCGTTGTGTAGCTCTTCAACAGATTCACCAGGATGGCTCCAATCACTGGCCCGTAGAGCGTTCCACGACCGCCGACGGCGACCCAGACGACGACATCCAACGATTTACTGGTGGCCATTTCACTGGGATTGATGATGCCGACCTGGGGCACATAGAAGGCACCAGCGATACCGGCCATGATGGCGCTCATGGTGAAAACGAACAACTTGTAGGCCGTGGTCGCATAGCCAGAAAAAAGCACACGATTCTCGCTGTCGCGCACAGCTTGCTGGATCATGCCGAACTTTGTCGTTGTGACCCACGCGATGAAGCCAATGCAAGCCGCGAGGAACAGCACACTGCATTCATACAGTAGCATTTGCGTGCCCCGTGACCGAATATCCATGCCCAGAATGAAGCGGAAGTCTGTGAAGCCATTGTTGCCGCCCATGACCAAGTCATTGCGGAAGAACAGCAGCGTGGCCGCATACGTGAGGGCTTGGCTCAGGATGGAAAAATAGACCCCTTTGATCCGTGAGCGGAAGGCCAAATAACCAAAGACATAGGCAAGCACGCCCGGCACGACCATGACCATCAAACCAGCAAAACCAAAGCTATAGAAAGGCTGCCAAAAGGATGGCAACTCCCTATAGCCAAGGAAAACCATGAAGTCGGGAAGGTCGCTTTTGTAGGCCCCCAGTTTGCCAATCATGAGCATCAAATACATGCCCATGGCATAGCCCCCGAGAGCGAAGAATAGACTCTGGCATAGACAGAGAATGCCGGTGTAACCCCAAAGCCAATTCAAGCTGACCGCGAGCGCTGCGTAGCACAGGTACTTGCCCCAAATGTTCAGCTGGAAAGACGGGCTCAAAGCGCTTAGCAGCGGAATGCCAACCAGCAAAAAAAGAAAAACACCCACCGCTGGGCCATGTTGCATGGCCAATGGACGCAACGAAGAAGGACGGCCACCTAACCAAGTAGAGGGAGTGGAGTTCATGGTTTTTTGACGTTGCTAACGACCCGTTCACGAACCGCTTGCTTCTGTGCTAGGCGCACACGGTGAAGAAACCAAAGCGTTACCCCAAGAGCGACCCAACCCGCCAGATGACTAGGCTCGACCAGCCAATGCGCGGCACTATCCGAAGTCATGAGGTTTGATCCATGACCAGGATGAGCGTGAGCCTCTGAACTAGCTGCGGCGAGAGCCAACGCCAACCCGGAGAGAGAGAGGGAACCAGATTTCATGCGTGTGTAAAAACGTGCATTGCAGGTCTTGTGCCAGAACACGGGAGACCTTGGGGAGACGTGCGGCTTATCCTTCCAGACTGCGACTGCGAGATGGGAACAGCCCGCCGGGACGCCAGTTGAGCAGCAGAATGATGGAAAGCAGCGTTGTTATCTTTCCCATCACAGGACCAAGGAAGGGCTGGAGCATTTGATCGACGGTGCCGATGCCAAGCGAGGAGAGTGCTGCGCCAATGATGTTGCCCACGCCACCCACGGTAACGATCATGAAGCAGTCTACGATGTAGCTCTGTCCCATGCTTGGCCCCACGTTGCCAATCTGTGAAATGAATGCTCCTGCCAAACCCGCCAGACCTGAGCCAAATGCAAAGGTGAAGGCGTTCATGCGGGCCGTGCGAATGCCAAGGGAGGCGGCCATGCGACGGTTCTGCATCACCGCTCGCAACTGCATGCCAACCGATGTCTTCGTCATCAACAGCAACGTCCCAAAAAGAATAGCAATGGCGAAACCAACCACGAACAAACGATTCCAACCAAAGGTCATGCCCGCCCACTCATAGTTGCCAGCCAACCAGCTTGGAGATGCAACCTGCACATTGGCAGCCCCGAACTTCAAGCGAAATGCCTGCTGCAAGATCATCGACAGACCCCAGGTGGCTAGCAAGGACTCCAACGGGCGACTATACAAGTGACGCACCATGACCACCTCTACGATCCACCCCATCAAAGCAGCCGCCATGAACGAAATAGGCATCGACCAAAGGAAGTAAGCATCGAAACCCGAACCCGAGCTGCCGTAACGCTCAATGAACCATAGTTGGGTGAGGTAGCAGGCGTAGCCACCAATCGTGATGAATTCGCCATGCGCCATATTGATCACGCCCATCAAGCCAAAGGTAATTGCTAGACCCAAGGCTACGATCAGTAGAACAGATCCGCTACTGATACCCTGAAAAACAGTGGCTCCATGCTCCACCAACGACTGCCGTGCTTCGATGCTCGCCAGAGACTTCTTTGCTGCCGAGAGCATGACCTTATCCTGCTCTGCCACTGGCTTTTTATCCTCGTCCTGAATCACCGCCTTAATCTGATCCCGGGCAAGCAATGAAGTCAGCTCTCCAAGTTTAACCACTGCCTTAGTGCGCTCCTCATCCGTAGTCAGCTTTAGCTTCGCTAGGGCAATGCCTTCTTCGAAGCCCTTGACCGCGACGGACTCCTTTTGTTGTGGCAGCAATTCCTCCAAAACCTTAAGGCCTGACTCTTCCTGGCGCAGGCCCAGCTGACGAGCCGCTTCTGCTCGCTCACGTGCTCCGGGATGTTTCAGAGCAAGAATGTCCAGCAGCTTGGTCAATAGTTTCCGTGAAGAACGATCGGGATTGGAAGCTGTTCCATCCACCAGTTCAAAAGTCACCTCACCGCCATCGCTCAAACGCACACCAGCTGGCTTTTTGGTCCCGATCTGTCCATTGTAAATCACCACGGCGCTAGTCCCGTCTGCCTGCTTCACGATCCACAGCTCGCCACGGCGCCACAATTCGATCAAACCCGCATCAGACTGCACGCCTTCGAGCCCGAACTGCTCAAGTTTTTTTTCACGTTCTGGGCCACTGGCAAGAATCGCTTTGGCAAGGCTTTCAGAGGCCTTGGTCGCCGTGAAAGCATGGATCACGGGGGGGGAAATAGCGGCAATACAAGCCAGCAGTCGAACAACAAGCAGGGAGCGGGGGCAGAGTCTCATGATCGCGGGAGAGATCGGTTTTCGAGCGATGAGCACGCCGGCTCACCTACTTCTGAAAAGCAACATCGCAGCATTCAGGCCAACATAGGCCGCGCAATATCGCCTCACTTAAAATGAAAGGCACCGCCCCACCCAGGGCGGTGCCACCTCATTTTCAACACA
Source organism: Verrucomicrobiaceae bacterium (assembly GCA_964203095.1). GTDB lineage: Bacteria > Verrucomicrobiota > Verrucomicrobiia > Verrucomicrobiales > Verrucomicrobiaceae > JAEUHN01. Next base: position 7,202 of record CAXNNN010000069.1, read on the forward strand.
ACACGAATTTAACTCGCATTACTTCTTCTTGAACGTGCCCTTGAGGAATGGCTCACCGACAACGCCGTCGAAGCTCTTGATCACCTGGAACTGTCCGGTCGGCAGTGTTTCGCCGATATACACGTTCTTGGTCAGGTGATGATTCTTTTGGCTGGTGACCTTACCACCAGGACCGTCGAAAGACACGCCAGCCTTGAGGGCTTCCATGACTTTCTCGACTTCAAATGTGCCAGCCCTTTCGACCGCTGCTTTCCACAGATACACCCCGTCATAAGAGAGCACCATGGGGCTGCAAGTAACGCGGTTTTCCTTCACCACACCAGGGTAGCTCTGGGTCTTCAACCAAGCCTGGAAACTGTCCTTGAAAGCGTTGTTCGCAGCGGTGTCCAGCGACATGAAGTAGGTCCAGCAGCCAAGGTGACCGACAAGATCCTTGGTTGGCAGAGCGCGGAACTCATCTTCAGACAAGCTGAAGGAGACCACTGGGCAGGTTTCTGAGGTGATACCAGCAGCGGCGAACTCCTTGAAGAAGGGCACGTTGGCATCGCCATTGATCGTGTTGATCACGCAAGCCTTGCCACCAGCGGAGAAGGCCTTGATATCAGCAACGATCTGCTGGAAGTCGGTGTGACCAAAGGGAGTATAGTTACCTGCGGAGATGATCTCGCCGCTGCTATCCTTCTTGAAGCCACCACCAATGTTTTGGATTGGGATACCCTTGGACAACAAGTATTCCAGCAGCACCAGATTGGTGGTCTGCGGATATACATAGTCAGTGCCGATCAGGTAGAATTTCTTGTAGCCTTCTTCGAGGAGGAAGTCCACCGCAGGAGTCGCCTGCTGGTTCACCGCTTCAGCGGTGTAGAAGATGTTAGGGGACATTTCTTCACCTTCGTATTGCACGGGGTAGAAGAGGAGGCCCTTGTATTTTTCAAAAACAGGGAGAACCGACTTGCGGCTCACCGAGGTCCAGCAGCCAAAGACGGCAGCGGTCTTATCCTTGGTCAGCAGCTGCTCTGCTTTCTCAGCGAAGAGCGGCCAGTCAGATGCGCCATCGACCACCACAGGCTCGATTTTCTTACCCATGACGCCGCCCTTGGCGTTGATCTCATCGAATGTATACAACAATACGTCACGCAGCGAGGTCTCGCTGATTGCCATGGTGCCGGAGAGGGAGTGGAGCACACCTACCTTCACCGTGTCCTCGGCCTGAACGCTCAGGCCGAGGATGGTGAAGATGGAGAGCATGAGCTTGGTGAAGCTGGCTTTCATCTTTCTTGGATTGTATTAAGGATTAAAGGGGTCTTTTTTGAGGGGAGGAAGGAAGAAGTGAAGTTCTAAATTAGAAGGTCACGACGATACCGGCGGAACCGGTGATGAAGTCGGAATCAGGATTCGGAATGACGTCCTCCTGGGTGTGGTAGTAGGTCACGCCAAGGGTAAGGGCGATGTCCTTGGTGAGAGGCAGCGAAGCCGCGATGCCACCGGAGACATAAGCGAAACCGGAACCAGCGGCGTGGTAGCCTTCAGTGTCAAAGGACACCGTGATTGGGAAGGACAGAGCCACAGGACCCAGAGTGGTTCCTGGAGCGATACCTGCCTGATAAACAAGACCTTCATCATAGCCGGGAATCGCAATCGCTGTGCGGCCGTTGACAGCCACGAAGGGATTGAAGAGACCGTCGCTATAGGAAGCCTTGGCGAAGATACCCTGCTCAGTCTGGGAAGCATAGTCCCAAGCATAGTAGCCGAGTTGCAGCTTAAGCTTGTCGATGGTGTAGTAGAAACCGACGTTGAGGTCGAGTTCTTGAACATAGCCACCAATGGTGGAAGGAACCTGGTCGTTCACGTCAGCCCAGACGTTGATGTAGGCTTGAAGGCCGCCACCAAGGTTGAAATCGAGTTCGACGGAAGGATGAATCATCCACTCACCCCAGTCATTACCGAGCGCCCAGACGTCCTGGCCGAAGGAAATGAAGTGGGTGTCATAAGCCACGGCAAACGTGCCGGTGACGAAAGGCTCTTCAGCAGGCACGACGGGAGCCGGAGCCTTTGCTGGAGCACCTGCCATCAGTGTGGTGACGCCAAGGGAGGATGCGGCAACGAGCGCGAGGGCTGTGCGACCGATCATGGAGGAAGTAGCATGTTGCATTACTTTCATGTGTTAGAGGTGTGTTAGTTTCTTGAGTCGGGTTCTTGGTTGTTCCGAACGACATCTCAACTGCGAGATACCACTCGTTAACGGGACCGTTTTCAGCAGCGCCAGTGCCAAGTTGGCATCAGTGGGGGTGAATAAAATTCACACCCTGTATGACGCCTTCGATAGCCCTCTTGGCACGGCATCAGCGAAACGCGGTAACAACTTTAACCATGTATTTCATTTCGGAATGCCCGAAACAAATCTCTCACTCAGTCCCAGCCCGATGACCTATAATCCGATCGAGTCCCACCGCTTGCACATCTTCCATGCAGTGGCTCAGACAGGATGCGTGGCAGAGGCAGCACGTCAAATGTGCCTAACTCGCTCCGCGCTCAGCCACGCGTTACGAACGCTGGAGTCAGAGTTGGGGTGCGAGTTGTTCAGCCGGAGCGAACGCAAGCTTTCGCTCACCAGCGCTGGCATCAAATTCCTCCCCCACGCTCGGACCATTCTGGATCAGATGCAGACCGCGCGCCGCAGCTTGCAGGAACACGTGGTGTAACGTCTGCGGCTTACTGCCCACGACCGCGAAGACGATCATCAGAACTGATCGACGCTTTTGGTGACAAGTGCTCCAGCGCACACAGCAAGAGGCTCTTGGGAACTCACTCGACCGTGCTGGTGCATTGGTGCCGTATGGTCGGAAAAATAAGATTGCCAGAGTGACCGCGCTTCCATAGGTATTGGGTCTTCATGCTGCGCTGTGGTGTCCATTATCTGATCATTTTTGCCCTTCTGCTGTCCATCGGTGGGCACTGGGCACTGCTTCAGACAGCTGCATGGGCAGGCATGGTCGTGAGCTACTCTCAGGAAGGCACTTTCGCCGAGGCCCTGAGCAAGACCTTCGACGGCAAGCACCCCTGCAAGCTCTGCAAGATCATCAACCGCAGCCTGCACGATCAGCAGGAGCAAGACACGGCGTCCCCGGAAAAGCTCAAGAAGGTTGAGCTGTTTGCTGAGTGTCTGAGCGCCCATCCCTTCGGCTTGCCCAGAGGATCAGCGGACTATTTGCCGTATCGAACGAAGGCTCTGAGGCTGCCGCCTGCGCCGCTGCTGCTGCCGCCACGTGTGGCCTGAACCTGCCGCCGTCCCGATGGAGCCCCCCACGCTTTGTGGGTAGCGACGCTCCGATAGTCCCCAGCGCCACGCGCCAATCCGCCTTCAACTCAACCTACTTTAATCATGAAATTTTTCGCCACTTTTGTCCTCTCGACTCTTCTCACCGTCAGCTCCGTTACTGCCCACCACGGCCAGGATTTCCTTCTTCTCGAGGACTACCACCTGCCCGCCCCTGGCAGCGGACACTTCATCACCAACTTTGAATGGGAGAAGGGCGACACCGATGAGTATGGCCTGACGCCTGCGCTCATGGTTGGTATCCTGCCTCGCCTTGCGCTCAGCTTGGAGGCCGACTTCCGCGATGAAGCCACGGCCAAGTGGGACTACTCCAGCATCACTCCCATGGCGCATTTCCAGCTCTCGCCGGCGTCATCCACCTTCCCGATCAAGTTCGGGGTCAGCGCCGGCTACCAGTTTGGCAATGCAGATGCTGCTGACACCAGCGATCACAACGCCGAAGAACCGGAGAATGAGCACGCTGACGAACACGGCGAAGAAAGCGGGCACCATGAAGAAGAGGCCGATCATCACGCCGAAGAGCCTGCCCACTCACACAGTGGCAGCGTTCATGCCCACGGCGTGGATGCCTTCGTCGGTCGTTTCATCATGGAAGCCGAATTCGGCAACACCAAGGCCATCTTCAACCTGCTCAGCGTCGTGACCGATGATGAGGCTGCCTGGGGCTATGCTGCGGGCGTGCGCCATAAAATCACCAGCCAAGTCGCACTTGGAGTGGAAGCCTT
>CAXNNN010000070.1:0-11203 GCA_964203095.1 Verrucomicrobiaceae bacterium
TGCTCCGCCGCTGACACCCACGAGGCTGCCTGCTGCCATGTTGAGCGTGTAGCCTGAGAGGTTGACCGATCCACCATTCAGCAGCAGCGGCAGGCTCAGGGGTGCAGGCGCGCTAAGCCGGTCATCGACCAGCAGGCCCGAGGCATCGAGAACGGCATCACTTCCCAGGGTGATGATGCCACGCCCTGCATTAGGGCGTGGTGTCGCATACCCAGGGGCGCTGCTGTCCAGCAGTTCGAGATTGGCAAACACCGTGGGCGAGATGTTCAGCGCCTTCAGTGTGATGGTGCCGCCAGGAGCGCGGATGCTGCCAAAGATGTCGATGTTCGCTCCGGTCAATTCCACGGCTCCTTGGACGGGCGTCTCCAGTTGTTCGCCTGCGGCCAGGGTCACGCGCCCTTCGGGGTTATCGACCTTGATGAAGCCGAAGCCACCTTCTTCCAGTTCATCTGGGGACAGGTAGGCAAGCTTGCGGCGATCCTCGCGCAGCTCAGCGGGGTTGCCAAGTGCATCCAGGCTAAACGGATTGGCCGGGCGCTGATTGATGCCGCTCTGGAAGATGACGGATGGCTTGTAAGCCGAGTAAGGAATGACAGTGCCGCCGCTGTGAAACTGCTCGCCTTGGAAGGTGAGGTTCAAGGTGGAAGCCTGGGCCGGAAGCTCGCGCTGGCGCGGGCCAGAAATCGTCTGCCCACGCAACGTTCCGTCCAGCGCCATCGTGGGTGCACTGATGTCGATGGTGCCGCCCGCTGCACCATACACATAACCTTCCTCGTAGTGCTCGCCGGTCATGAAAGGCACCGTGTAGTTATTGGTGATACCCCAGCGGCGGTGGGTGAAAGTGGACGTGCCAGTGTAGATGCCGTCGTAAACCTTGTCCGGTGTCGCGTCGTGGATGTTAATGATATGGTTGCGATACAGGAGCCGTGTGGTCTTCACCACGCCGCCGCTGTAGTTCACCCAGCCGCCAGAGACATCAATGCTCGACCCCGGTTGCATCACCACGGAGGCTCCCGCTCCGATAGTGACCGTGCCGCCTGCGATGGTCAGCTCGCTCGCCGTGCGCTCAATGATGCCAAGGTAGCCGGAGGCATCGGCTAGCGGCGTGCCCACCCAGCCGAAACCGTTGTAGACACCCTGCCGTCGAACATCCAGCGTGATGTCCACGCCGCGCACCGCAGTGTTGTTGCGGTTCAAGGTTGAGTCAGCAAACTCCGAACCACGCAATTGCAGCGTGAGGATGTTCTGCGTGATGGGAGCTGTCGCGTCCGTCGTGCCAGCGACGTTGATGCTGGCGCCCGCGTCCAGGTAGACCTGACCAGCGCTGCGCACGAAGGTGGAAGTAGGCGCGGTGGGATTGGCCGTGAAGTAGTTCCAGACGCCTGCGCTGATGGTGACCGTGGCATTCGGAGCCAGAATGCTGGCATTGGCCCCCATATGAACCACCTTGCCGCGGATGATGACTTTGGTTGGCAGCGCTAACTGCGTGCCGACCACTTTCTCAGCGCTGGCTTCGGGAACGATCTGAATCACGCTGCTCGCACCGAGCTTCACGGTGCCGGTGGATTTGAAGAGGAAGGCACCGTTGGTCTTCTCGGGTAGGTTCGGCACGGCGTCGTAGCTTGCATCCAAGCGCACGCTGCCATTGAGCGAGACGGAGGTGCTGCTGTTGACCGCGCCCAGTTGCTCCACGGTTTTTCCCGCCATGGTCAGGTTGCCACGGGGAATGGTGATGATACCACGGTTCGTCGCGGTGCCGGTGACGGCGGACTTGGTGACCACGCTTGGATCGCTGACCTTGCCGACAAAGACATCCAACCCGCGAATGCTGGGGTCGGTGCTGTCATGTGCGGCAAAGCCCACCTGTAAACCTGCGGCGAGGATTGTTTGACCATCGGGCGTGGAGATCTGGCCCTCGTTCGTCACGTTGGGGCCGACGAGCACGACACGACCACCGACTTTGGCTGCCGAGGTCGGCGCGGCTAGGGAAGCTCCGGCCTGGACGACGACATCGCCAATCGCTCCCCCCGGAGGTGGCGGCGGGTCAAAGGCGGGCGTGCCCTTGGTGCCGGCATCAATCTTGAGTGCGGAGAAGAGGAACTGATTGTCGGGGTTGTTGAGCAAGCCACGGCTTACCAAGTTAGTATTGATCGGCAACGACGAGGCCACCAGCGTGTGCGTATTCACCTGGGTGGTGCCGCCGAAGATGATGCCGTTCTGATTGATCAGATACACCTGACCCGCAGCCTTGATCTGCCCCATGATTTGTGAAGGCGAACCGCTGGGGTCCACCACTTCATTGAAGGCGATCCATTTGCCAACATCGGTGCCGCCGAGGCTCTGATCAAAGGTGAGCGTGGTGCCGCGTCCGATGTTGAAGGTGCGCCATTGCAGGAAGGCTTGCTGCAATTTTTGCTTTACCGTAACATTGAAGCGTGAGCCTGAGACGGTCTGCACCGGATTATCACTGGCCAGTTCGTAGCCAAGCTTTCTGCCAATGTAATCGAGTCCACCCACGCCAAGGCCGTCGGTCACGATGGGCAGTCCTGCTCCCAGGTTGTTGACGCCTTTAATCGCGGCCGCATTGCGCGCGGCATTTTGCAGGTTCTGCACCGACTGGATCGCGCGGCTGGTGCGGGCGAGCGAGTCTTGATACTTGGCGCGTGATTGGTCCACCGTCACCTTGGTGGTGGCGCTATTGCCCGGCGCGGTGCGACTGTTGGCAGGCGCATTGCCGCGCAGCAAATCGCCTGAGCGGGTGGCAAGAGGAATCAGCAGCAGGCCAGCAAGCACCCAGTGTCCGCTGAGGCGGCTAAGTTTTGGCAGAGACATGCGCGTGTAAGGAGATGGTTACTTGCCCGTCGCAGCCAGGGCTTTGGGGAGAGCGAGTTCGTTGATCGCGATGGGGTGAGCCTTCATCAGGTCAGCGAGGTAGGCGTCCGAGTTGATCTTGGTTTTCGCGGAGCGCAGTTGGGCCACGATCAGAGGCTTCACCTGGTCCAAAGTCGGCGTGTTGGCTTCCTTGATGTCCAGCACCTTCAGCACGTGCCAGCCATCATTCAGCTTCAGTGGCTCGGAGACGGTGTTGAGCTTGAGAGCAGGGAGCTGAGCCTGAATTTCAGGTTGAATCTGGGCCTCAGTCAACCAACCGATCTCGCCGCCACGGGCAGCGCTGCTGGGCTCTTGGCTATTTTGGCGAGCGATAGCGGCAAAGTCGGCATCGGCTGCATTCAAGGCTTCGACGACAGTGTCGAGACGCGCCTTGGAGGCCTTGTCATCGGGCTTGGTGTCGACATAGATCTGTGCCAAGCGATAGCTCTTGGGTTGGAAGAAGGAAGCCTTGTTCGTCTCGTAAGTTTCCTGCACTTCGGCGTCGCTAGGATAGTCGGCAGGCGGCGTGGAGAGCGAGTTCAGATACGTCTCTGCAATAGCGCTCTCACGCACTCGATTGAGCTGCTGCACGATCTCTGGGCGCTTGTCCCAGCCTTTGTCCGCAGCTTCCTTGACCACCAGTTGCTGAACCAATAGCGAGCGAACCAGCTGGCTCATCGCCTCCTGATCCGCGAGCAGTCGCTCCTTCTCTTCCTTGCTCAAATGCGAGACGGACGCCACGACATCGGTGGCTTGCAGTTCCGTAGTGCCTGCTCGCGCGATGACGTCGTCACCTGCGAAGGCGGCTTCAAGGAGGAGAAAAGAGTGGAGTGAAACGGAAAGAAAAAACTTCACGGCTTGGTCTTGTTAGTCACCGACGTGCTGACAGGCGAGGGCTGGGATTCGACCGCTGCGGAACCCGAGGGTTGGATTCGTTGTGCGTCAAGTTTCTCACCGTAATCCTGCACGTAGTTCTCAAACTTCACCTTCATGTTCCGCACGAAGGGCTCGCGGGCGAGCAAGGCAGTGCCCAGGCCGAACTTCTCGTAGCGGCCCAGGATTTCGAGACCCAGCTTATACATCTCGGCATTCTTCGTTTCAGCTGCCGCCATGCGGCGCTCGAGCACTACGGCCTTGCCCGCAGCAGCCGCACGTTCGGCTTCCTTGCCTTCCGCCACGGCCTTGGCTTTTCCGAAGCCTTCCTTCCACTGCGAGAGGGCGTTGGCGAGTGTGGTGACTTCCTTGTCCCTCGCGGTGAGCTTGGTGTTGAGGTCTGCGATGGTCTTGTCGGCTTCGGCCTTGTCCTTGGTGCCTTGGATCGCGAGGTCTGAAGCTTTCTTTTCCAAGGCCTTCAGCTTGGTTTCCAGGTCGGCGACTTTCAGATCAGCTTCGGCTTTGGCAGCGTCAGCCGCCACGCGGGCGGCGTCGGCTTCGCTGATGCGCTGCACCAGTTTTTTCATGCCTTCGCGCATGCGCGCCATGGCAGGATCAGCTTGCTCCTGAGCCCAGGCTGGGCTGTAACAAAGAACAAGGGAGAGCAGGGGAATGAGACGTTTCATAGGCTAGAACTTGGCGCTGATGTCGATCATGAAGATGTCGCTCTTGAGCGGTGGGCCAGCGAGCTGGGTCGCGCTCAGCCAGCGGGCACCGAGACGGACGCGTTTGGATAGCGCAACGTGCGCGCCGAGTGTGTAGCCTTCCAGATTGGTGCCGCCATCGCCGAGGTCATCATCGTTGAAGGCGTCCACCACGGCGTCAGAGCCGACGCGGCGATAGTCGATCCAGGCGCTCCAGTCACCCGCCTTCTCGAAGGTGGGTTTGCCGAATTGCAGCTTCAGCAGCCAAGCGGTGCCGTCGCCCGCGAAGTCGCCAACCTGACCAAGAACAGGGTCTGTGCCACGGTTGTTAATCGCAAGTTGATTGATGGCGCTCTGGTCAAAGTCCAGGTTCTCCACGTATTCGCCGATGAGCGAGAGCTGATAAGGCTCCCAGGAGTTGATGTCGATCTTGCCGGTGAAGGCGAGTTCTTCAAAGGGCGTGGCCAGACCGAAGTATTGATACTGGCTGGTCGTGCCGAAGCCGTTGATCGCGGCCGGAATGATGTCGCGCAGGGCGCGGTAGGTATTCCCCCGCTGAGCGAAGGATGGTCGCGTGTTGTCCGTGTTGCCAGCGTCTTGAGCGGTTAGAGGAATGTAGGGGTCGGAAAGTTCGCCTTCTACGCCGTCGAACTTGTAGAGCGCAGCAGCGAACTTGGCTTCCACGTCTTGGAGCGGCTTGAACTGAATGCCGAACTGACCTCCATAGAGATACTTATCGGTGCTTTCAAACTTGCTCGGCTGATTGCTTGAGAAGTTGATGTCCGTGTTGAAAACCGGGAACGCGCCGACGGTGGAGAACACGCTAAAGCCATCCGTGACCTTCTTCTTGCCGCTGATGGCGATACCATCGAAGCCGATCTCGTCGGCCCAGATGAGCGAGGTGCTGAAGAAGGGATTGTCGAAGCGGCCAAAGGAAAGGGAGAAATCATCCTCGGCCGTGAAGCTGTTCTGGTAGCGAATGAAGGCGCGATCCAGCCAAAGCGCATATTTGCTGAAGTTGCCACCCTGCGCGCCATTGGCGACGCCCAGACCTTGGTTCTGAGTGACGGGCGAATTGTCCTGCCCCGTTCCGATGCGGATGCCTGCAAACCAGTTGTCTTCCAGATTGATGTCGGCTCCGAGGCGAGCGCGCAGTTTGAAGCGATTGCGGTCGGCGTCGACGTTGTATTGCGGAGAGAAGACCGTGCCGGCGACGTCGAACGGAGCGCCGGAGTTGATCGCGTTGAAATTGGGGAAGGCCCCCGTGTTGTCATTGCCTTCTGGGAACAGATTACTCTCGAAGCGGAGGCGGAAGTCTCCAAACAGCTTGATGCGTTGCGTCCACTCGGGCGCTTCGTTGGGGGCGGTCCAGCCATCGGCACGGGCCTGGGCCATGACGTCGGCTTTGATGGCATCCTTGATTTCATTCTTCACCACATCCGGGACATAGGTGACACGCACGTCGCCGTCTTGGGTGGCCATCATTTGCGCATCTTCCAGCGCAGCCTGAGCCTGAGCCGCTTCCACTTCCGCTTGTTGGATCATGCCCTGGGCTTCGCCGTGGGAAAGGATGCCTTTCTTGACCAGGATCTGCAAAAGATTGATCGTCACGCTCGTGGTCGGTGCACCGGCCTCGCTCGCTGGTGGCAGCAGCGTTGGAAGGTCATCGACCGGCGGGCCTGCGCTGTCGGCAGCCGTCGGCATCACGGGTGGCCTGCTGGCTGCATCATTTACAATGGCCTTCGTGTCATCGACCACCGGTGCTGGCGGGGCGGTTACGGACGTTGTAGGTTTCGGCTTCGAGGCAGGCTGCTCCTGCGCCTGGGCGACTGGAGCATAAGCAAGGCCCACGAGGGCGGCGGCGAGGCTGGAGGAGCCAAGGCGTTTGAGAGATGGGGGGATCATCGGAGAGAGCAGAAAGTTAGCGGGCGGTCATGGCGGCGGGCTTGCGTGCAGAGAGCACCATGACGATAGGCATTGGCATGTCCGCAGGCGGCGGATCGGTGAGTTGCAAGCCGGTCAGCAGGTCGTTCTTGATCGTGGAGTCCAGGTCGCTGTCTCCCGTGCTGCCTTTCAAACTAGTTCGAGTGATGCGTCCAGTGCCGTCGGCCCAGATGCGCACTTCCATTCTCATGCTTGCCTTCTTCATGCGTGGCTCGCGTGACACAGCGTCCTGAATGCTACGCTGCACCTTGGCGGCATACCAGCCGAACTTGCTGCCGCCGCGCCCGGTGCCATTGCCACCGATGCCGCGACCGTTGCCGTTGGCACCGTTGTATTTGCCAAGGCCGAAACCATCATCTCCGCCGGGACCAGCGTTGTTTGTGGTGATCTCGGGCGGACTGTCTGGGGGCGGTGGTTCGTCAGGTTTGGCCTCGTCTGGCTTCACCTCTTCTTGAGCGACCATTTCTTCCTTCGGCGGTTCTTGTTCTTCCTGCTTGGGTGGTGGAGGAGGTGGTGGCGGCGGTGGAGGAGGTGGTGGCGGTGGTGGAAGGCTGATGGTCACCATGCGCTCCGCAGGACGCTTCGGTGCGGTGGGCTTGCTCTCGCCATTGAAGAAGGCAAGATAAGCTCCGGTGCCGACACCGATCACGATCACTGGCAGGAGCCAGCGGTGGCGCTCAAACAGTGTCGAGTCTTCGTCAGCCTGATGGGTTTTGCGTGAGGACATAAGGTGTGATTGACGGGGTTACACAGGGTCACTACTTGGCTGGCTTGGTCGCTAGACCGACTTGGTTCACGCCCAGACGGCCCAGAACATCCAGCACATCCATGATCACCTGGTATTGAGTCGAGCTGTCGCCGCGAACAACGGCGGGGAACTCGGGGATGGCCGCCTTGACGGCGCTGAGCTTGGTTTCCAGATCGCTGAGGGAGCTGATCGCGGTGGCGTTCAGTTTGATGTTGCCTTGGTTGTCCACCGTGATGGCCTGAATCTTCGGCGCGTCCATCTTCTTGGCCGCTGCGTTGCTGGCCTTCGGAAGATTGACCTTCACCCCTTGCACACCGGCGGTGGTCATGATGATGAAGATGAGCAGCAGCACCAGGTAGAGATCCACCATGGGCGTGACGTTGATGTCGGTGTAGCTGTTGGAGTCGGCTTGCATGGCGGGTTAACTTTCCTTGTAATGCTCGGCCATCTTGGCGATGAACTCGTCGATGAAGGTCTCCATGTCGGTGATGGTGTCTTTAATGAGGGTGCTGATGTAGCTGTAGGCAAACAGGCACGGGATGGCGACGGCGAGACCCGCGACCGTCGCAAGCAGCGCACCCGCGATACCGGGAGCGATAGAGTTCACTTCCACTTGCCCGCTTTTTGCGATGACGGCGAAGGTGATCATGACCCCGATGACGGTGCCTAGCAGGCCGAGGTAGGGGCCGCCCGCGATGCCGATGGTGAGGAAGACAAGCTGGCTGTTGAGCTTCTGCACTTCGCGCATCAAGCCGCCATGCAGAGTTGCTTTGATCGCCTGGATGCTGCGGCCTGAGAGACCCTTCTGGAATTTTGCGGCGTTGGGATTGAGCGAGACTTTCTGGATCTCCTGCATGCGCTTCTGCACCTCCGTGCAGCCGAGGTGATACAAGTGATACAGCGGCGATTGGTTCATCAACCTCTGCGCCTTCTTACCCGTCGCTGCACCACCGAGGGTTTTGATGCTGTCGGCGTTGGAGTTGTCGAGTGCAGTGAGGTCGCTGGAGATCTTTTCCCACTGTTCGATGAAGGCCCCGCTGGCCTTGCTGATCTTGTTGAGATAGAGCAGCTTGGCGATCGCGACGATGCCTCCGACGATGGCCAGGATGCCGCAAGCGATGATCACTGCCCAGCCGTCAATGGTCAGGTCTTTGGAGATGTCCTTGATCAGATTGACGTGCTCCATGATCACGCCCTCGTGCTCGACATGGCCAGCTTCATCTGCACCGATCACCACGAGCTTGGCTGCATCTGGAGCGGTGCCTTGGCTAACGGCAGCGAACTTCAGGAACGCAGGGCTGCGTGCAGCGCTAGCCAGCTGGAACTCATCCAGTTCTCCAGCGAAGCCGACGGACGCACCTTCAGTATCCTTGCCAATCAGGGAAGCGCCACGGAGTGCAGGAAGCGGAGCTGTCAGCGTGGCGTAGGAGGCACCATTGACGTAGAGGGTGATTGTTCCCGCGTTAGCGGTGACGGCGAGGTGTGACCACACGCTCGGGGCTAGAGGAGCCGCTGGCACGGAAGCTTGACCATTGACCAGCACGGTGGGGATGCCTTGATCAATCGTGATAAGGAATGAGCCCCCTGCTTCACGGCGGCTGAAAAGCACAGCCTTGGTTTGCAAAGTTGCCGGCTTGACCCAGGTCGAAAGCGTCATCGACGCACCGGCTGACCACTCGAGTGCTGGTGAGGCAGGAATGGTGATAGGTGTTTGCCCATTCAAACGCTGGCCTGTGCCAGCGAGCGATGAGCTGACGGCTGCGCCAGCTCCCTCGGCTACCGCTCCTTTGCCTGATGAGTCAGCGCTGACGGCACTCTCGCCGAAGTGATACACCAGCTTCGTGTCGGTATCGAAAGACTCCTTAGCATTCTCGGCTTTCGGCTCAGGCGTAGCGGTGCCGCAGTAGAGCCATACGTGGGTTTCACCGGCGGGCTTGAGGTCGGGAACCTTGACCCAAACATAGGCCTCGTTGAGCAGGGAGTCCCACTTCTCCACGTGATGGCTGAGAACGGTCTTCTGGTCATCTGCCAGGATGCGGAGGTCGGAGCCGTCCTCAGCAGCCCCCATGAAGTTGAACACGCCATCATGCAGGCGGAGCAACACAGTTGGAGAGCCCACGGGTTCAGCTATGTTTCCGCCTGCAGCGGAGGTGTTGATGGTGATTTTCTTGCGTGTCGACCACTTGGCATCCCACCAGGCAGGGCCGCCCTCATGTTTTTCCTCTCCGCCGCCTGCGGCGTGCAATACGAGAGCCGACGAGAAAAGGCAGGCGGTGACCAGGCCGCGAAAAACAATGCGGCTCGAGCGTGCGATGGATGGGAATGAGAGCATGGGGGAGAAGTCGGGGGGATGAAAATCAAAATTCGGACCAGACGCGGAAGGAGACGAACCATTCGTCCTGCTCCGTGGTGCCCAGAGTCTTTAGGGGTAGAGCGACATCGACGGAGCTGTTAAAATGCTCCCAGAGCTTCACGCTGGAACCGATGCCGATGCTGGCGAGGCTGGTCTTCTCCTGCTGATCTGGCAGAGGTTGATTGATGTCCAACTGACCACCGTCGATGAAACCATAGATGCGCCATTCGTGCGCCGAAGGTTCGCTGGTGGCTGTCTCGTCCTTTTCGCCAGCTTTCGTTTTCTTGGTGCCGATGAACGAGGGACTGCGCAATTCCAAGGTGCCGAAGACGCCACTGTCGCCGAGCGCTGCTGACTCCAGGTAGCCGCGCACACTGCTCAGGCCGCCGCCCGCGTATTGCTCACTGTTGATCAGGGGGTAGTTCGAGAACTGGCCCTGCACCTTGCCCATGACTTGGAAGCCCAATGGTAAGTCATGCGTGTGGGATACGTCGCCGCGGAAATAGACATAGGCTCCGTCGGCGTTGTAGCGCTTGTCATCGAACTTGATCACTTCGCTGCCGGTGCCGCGGAAATGCCAGTTTGCGCTCAGGTTGCCTTCGGTGAACCCTTTCTTGCCCTGTGCGGAGAAGTAGTAGCCAATGGAAAACGGATAGTAGTCGATGGGCGTTTGGGTGACCGTGCCGCCGAAAGCTACATCTTCATCGAAGTGCTTGTAGTCCAGCCCCACGCTTAGCGAGTGATAGAAGCCGGTCTCGGCGGGCAGTGTGAAGTTGGCTCGCATTCCCAGGATCTCGCCGCGACCAGCCACAGCGGCTCCGCCGAGCGTGGAGACATTGCTGTCTTGCTTGGTGCCGGAGAAGGTCATGCCCCAGTTCTCGGTGAAAGGGATCGAGTAAAAAGAGGAGTAAACCGTGGCATCGTCCAGGCGCTCAGGAGCAATCTGAAAACTGAAGCCCAGCGTGTGGCCCAGTTGCCAAAGGTTGCTGTAGTTCAGCGAGCCGTTCAGACGCAGCGGCACCGTGTTTTCACTGTAGCGATTGTTCAACTCCAGACTCCCATGAATGGGGAAAGTGTCCTCGACGTTGAGGTCAATATCGACCGTCCCAGGCTCCTCGCCGGGCGTGAGGGCTGGGGTCACACGCAGATCGGCTGAGCTGTTGAGCTTGACGATGTCTTTTTGCACATCATTGAAGTTCGGCACGGTTCCTGGGGTGAGCGACTTCGCGCGTCGGCGGATGTCACTGAGCAGGAAATTGCGGGCATTCTTCACGCGCAGCTTGCCCACTTTCACCTCTTCGACTTGGAGGAAAATGATGCCTTTTCGTGCAGACTGCGGGGGCACGCTGACGGTCACCGTTTGGTAGCCTTTGTCATGATAGGCCTTCTCAAGGGCTGCACGCGCACCTTCAATGTGTTGCTCCGTTCGGCTGGGGCCCAGGTAGGGATACACGGCCGCACCGACTTCTGTGGAGTTGAGCAGCTTCGCACCTCGCACCCGATACTCAGCCACGTCTATACTGCCGACTTCTGGGTCTGGCGGCGGCAACTCCTTCACAGCAGGCAGCGCAGGTGGGGTGTCACTGGTCTGCGCCATCGCGGCCGCAAGACCGAGCGTCAACACACTGGCACACATGGCCAACCAGCTTCCTGCCGATGGGGTTCGTTGATAGTAGTGAATGGAGGCGCGCTTTAGCACGTTGCTTCCCT
>CAXNNN010000071.1:0-11188 GCA_964203095.1 Verrucomicrobiaceae bacterium
CAATGGCTGCTCGCGCTGAATGTCGATCATCAGATCAGGGTAGGTCTCATACAAATCATGAACCGTCACGTCTTCGACATTCTTGACCGCTCGGATCAGCTGGCATTTGATGCGCGAGCGCTGAAAGGCGGGGTGGGCGAAAAGAATAAGCACGCAGGCCAGCGCCTACCGCAGTGGCATGGTGCCGCCGTGCCCGCAAATGATCGTTGCCTACCGGAACACTCCAGCCGCGTAAACCAGAGCGAGAAGAGCTAGTGAGAGAAAAGTCCGGAAACTAGGCCAGAACAAGAAAATCAACATTCCCAAACTTTTCCCTTTTCAAAATTATTATAAATAATATAATAAACAACGAATTCGAGAACTTATGAAGAAACTCATCCTCATCCAAAATGACTTCTCCGGCTCCGGCAAAAGCACGGTAGTCCGTCTTCTCCGCAGGTATCTGAATCAGCACCGCGTGGAACATCAGTTCCTCGTCTTGGATGAGGAAGAATCCAGCATCGAAGCGGACGCTCGCTACCTGAATCCCTTCCAAGGCGGTGCCAAGGCAGTGATCGCTGCGCTCGAAGAGTGCCCGGTGACGCTGGTCGAGATCGCAACGGGAGCCGCCGAGTCCTGGGAGAAGGCCTACGAGCAGCACGAGTTCTACCAATTGCTCACCGAGATGGCCGTGGAGACCACTGTGGTGGTGCCGCTGACCAACGATGCTGAAAGCTTCAATGCTGTCACCGCCGCCGCCGAGATTTACTCGGACAATGTGCAATACCTGGTCGCGCACAACACGACCAGCGCCTACGACGATGATGACAGCAGCTGGGACACCAGCTACGCCGCGCGCGTCATGGACATGTTTGAGGCCGTTGAACTGCGCATTCCTGCTGCCAGCATTGAGATCGAAAACGCCCTCCGCATGCAGCACACCACGCTCGCCAGTTCCCTGCTGGACGTGGGCAATGAAGACAGCTTCGGCAAGGACTACAGCAAGTGGCTGCGCCGGGCGATGGGCCAGATCGAGACGGTCCGCCAGTATGTCTTTGGCGACCATTTCCGTGCCTTGGCCGACACGTCCAAGGAGCCCGCCAAGCGTGGGCGCAAGACAGCAAAAGCCGCTGCCTGAGCAAATTCGAAACCCCCACTTCAGCCCAACACCACCCAGGGCAGGCACGCGGGCATAGAGCCGCGTGACTGTTTTTTTGGTCTCATCTGATGCGCAGGACTGCCCCCACTGCGGCGTTCTGCGCCTCGCTGGGGGCCTCGGTCTCGCACTGCAGCACTTCGCACTCGACATTGCACAGGATGTAATCAAGCCGCAGTCAGGGCTTGCCCAAGGTCAGGGGATTCCACAGATCGCCAGGAAAGGTGTAGCCCGCACCGCCACCGAAGGCCATGTGGGCGTCTGTTAGCTGAGCAGTCATGCGGCGATACAGCGGCCCCACCGGGGGTGCATTCCAGTCGCCGCAGACCACTACGGACATCCCCTCCGATTCCATGTGTTGCAGCACTTACTGCATGAGCATCTCTTGATCTTGCCAGAACTGGCGCGTGCTTTCGCTGGGGCGGATGGCCAGCCATTGGCCCTTTAGCTCCTTTCGGGGCGAGGGCAGATGCACATTGTAAACGACGACGGTCCACGTGGGCAGCTGCACCTCATAGCGAGCGGCGCGCAACCCACGTCGACCGCTCGCCTGGGTCACAATCATTTGGGCGTTGAGGATCGGGTAGCGGCTCAGAAGGAGGAATTCACTTGCCTGACTCAGATGGGGGAGCTGTGCACGCCCAGGCCCACTACGCAGACCAGCTTGATTGTAACTGCACTCCGGTAGCGCTAGCACATCCATCTTAGACTGATCCAGAAATGGCCCAATGCTGTGTCCTTCGTGCTGAGCAAGGTTCCACGTCACGACTCGCAGCACCTCGGGGGACGAGGGGATGGGCAGCGACCGCTCTTCATGAAAAAATCCCAGCTCGGGCGGTGCGACCCGGAGTGCCGTGACGGCGCACAGCAGCAACAACCACCGATTCACAAAGCACGCGACCATGGCCAGAGCGAGGAGTGGCCCAGCCACAACTGCACGGGTGCGTAAACCAAGGGCGCAAGCCACGCATTGTGCTGCCCGACTTGGTGAATCATCCCGACCAGAAACGCCACCAGTGCCCAACCAATCACGATGAAGCCTGACAACCCGCGGCGCATAGGTCACACCTTCAGCGCTGGATCACCATACAAGGTGAAGTTTTCCCAATGATTGATCCGCACGTCGAAGATCTGCCCGACATGCCGTTCGTGGTTGCCTTCAATGATCACGATCTTGTTGGTGCGTGTCCTGCCCGTTAGACGGTCGGAGTTGGTCTTGCTCGGCCCTTCGCATAGGATTTCGACCTTCGTGCCCACCAGCCTTGTGTAGCCTTGTTTGGCAATACTGTTGATCAAGGCGAGCAGGTCCTGATTGCGTGCCTCCTTCACCGGCTCCGATAGCTGGAGCGCTTCCTCCATTTCCGCCGCAGGCGTGCCGCGACGCTTCGAGTAGCGGAAGATGAAGGCATTGTCGAAGCGCACCCGTTCGCACAGGCTCCGTGTCTCCAAGTAGTTCTCTTCGGTCTCGCCTGGGAAGCCCACGATGATGTCCGTGGTCACCGCGATGTCTGACCGCGCCTCGCGAATGCGTGCGACGAGTTCCTCAAACTTCGCCGCTGAGTACGGGCGATGCATGCGCTTCAGGATCGCGTCGCTGCCACTTTGTAGCGGCAGATGCACATGCTCGCACAGCTTCGGCAGATACGTGAAGGCCTCAATGAGGTCCCTCTTGTAGCCAATCGGATGCGGGCTGGTGAAGCGCATGCGCTCTATGCCATCGACCTCATGCACCGCCTCCAGCAACTGCACGAAGGGCGACTTGCCATCCACCTGCGGAAACTCATGCCGCCCGTAAAGATTCACGATCTGGCCCAGCAGCGTGACTTCCCTCACACCGCGATCAGCGAGCCGCCGCACCTCTTCCACGATGTCGGCAATGGGCCGTCCACGCTCACCACCACGCGTGTAGGGCACGATGCAGAAGGTGCACTTCATGTTGCAGCCTTGCATGATGCTGACGAACGCCGAGGCCTGACGGTCCCTGAGTTGATGGTCGCGAATCGCGTTTTGCGAAGCCGTTTCTTCCTCAATGTCGACAATGCTGAAGCGCTCATCATCCATCTGCTGCGCTTCCTTCGCCCGGATCACCTGCTCCACATACTCGACCACGCGGTGATACTTCTGCGTGCCCACTACCAGATCGACCTTGGTATCGAGCAGCTCCGCACCGCGACTCTGCGCCATGCAGCCCATGAACCCGGTGACCAATGGCACGCGCCGCCGCCGCACCATGCCCATCTTGCCAATCGCCTTCTGCTCCGCTTGATCGCGCACCGAGCAGGTGTTGATCAAGACCACGTCCGCATCCAGCTCCGTGCGCGTCATCGTGTAGCCACGCTCGATGAACATCTGCGACACCTGCTCGGAGTCGCGCTCGTTCATTTGGCAGCCGTAGGTCTTGATGAAAACGCGGGGCATGGGGCGAGGAATGTGCCTGCCAAATGACGAATGACCAGTGCTGAAGCGGGCACCTTACCCAACCAGCTCCGTCTTCGTGAACAACGCAGCCACGGGGTAGCCTTTGCTCTCGATGTTCGCACGACCGCCTTCTTCGCGGTCCACCAGCACCACGACGAAAGCGACCTTGCCGCCTTCTTCTTCGACCGCAGCAATCGCCTTTAGAGTGGAGTCGCCGGTGGTGATCACGTCATCGACCACGACCACTGTGTCGCCTGCGGAAAAGTTGCCCTCGATGCGTTTGCCGCGTCCGTGGCCTTTCGCTTCCTTGCGCACGACGAAGCAGCGCAGCGGCGGTGTGTCACCGGCCATGCTGCTGGTCATCGCGGTGGAGAGCGAGATCGGATCTGCCCCCAGCGTGAGCCCGCCGATGGCGCCCACCTTCACGCCCAAGGCAGCCTCCTGGCTGCGCACCAGCTTGTGCATGTGCTCGCCCACCAGCACTGCGCCGCGAGGGTCCAGTGTGGTCACACGGCAGTCCACGTAGAGGTTGCTTTTGGCACCTGAGGCCAAAGTGAAGTCACCGGTCTTGACGGACTTGGCGAGGAGGATGGAGCGGAGTTCGGAACGGGTGTCGGACATGGTTAAGTGAGGAGTCATTGATTACAGCGCATCTGCTGCCAGAGCAGCGTTGCCGATGATGCCCGCTTCATTGCTGAAACGCGCAGGGACGATCTGCAATTTCTCCCAGACCACTGTGCTGAGCATGGACTGCACCTTGCGTTTCAGTGGGTCAAAAATCAAATCACCCGCCTGGGCCACGCCCCCGCCAATGACGAAGGCATCCGGGTTGATCAACCAAGCAATGCTGCTCAGCGCCGTGCCCAACCACTCGGCGATCTCGGCCCAAATCTGTCGTGCGATGTCGTCCCCATTGCCCGCCGCAACCGCGATGGCCTTTGGCGTGCAGTCCTCCAGGTTCTTGTCCATACCCGCTTCCGCATAGCGCTTCACCGCGTGCTCGGCGATCTGCACATTGCCCATGTATTTCTCCAGCGCGCCCAAGTTGCCGTAGGCACCGGGCACACCGTCCATCTCGATGCTCATCTGGCCGATCTCGCCCGCGCTGAAGCTCGATCCACGGAACATCTTGCCATCCAGCACCAAGCCGCCGCCCACGCCGGTGCCCAGCGTGAGGGCCACCACATTGCGCAGCCCCTTGCCCGCGCCGTAGCGCCACTCGGCGTAAGCCATTGCGTTCGCGTCATTTTCCACGATGCAGGGCAGGCCGGTCTTTTCGGACAGCAGCGACTTCAGCGGGATGTGCTTCCAGCCCGGTACGTTCGTCAGCACATGCACAAAGCCACGATCAAAATCCACCAAGCCCGGCACGCCCACGCCGATGGCAGCGATGTCTGGGAACTGCTCGCGCAGCTTCGCCACGCGCTTGGCCATTTCGCCGATCAACGCACTCGGCCCTGGGTGTTCCGCCGTGATGATGGGCTCGTCCGAGTGCAGAAGTTCTGCGCCCCGGCACACGCCGATCTTCACGGAGGTGCCGCCGAAATCGATGCCAATCGCTGTGATGTTGCTGTCTTGCATAAAGGTGAGGCGAGCACTCCTGCCCGCAGCCCATTCGCAGTGCGGGCGGGAGTGCCGCGCATCACAAAGGGGCACGGAGATTGCCCACCAAGCGCAGGCCATGCAAGGTCAAATCTGGGTCCACCGCGTGCACGCCCTCAAGGCCCTGGATGATCCATTTGCCATCACCACCCGTCGCCACCACCGCCGCGTCTTCCCCGCTCGGCAGTTCTTTTTTCAAGGCTGCCAAGATGCCGCGCACCATGCCGCGATAGCCGTGCGCCGCGCCCGACAGGATCGCGCCCTCGGTGCTCTGACCAATAGCCGCCTCCGGCTCGCGCAGGTCCACCAGTGGCAGCAGCGCCGTGCGCTCATGCAGGTAATCCGTCATTAGCCGCAGCCCCGGCGCAATCACGCCACCGATGTAATGATGGTCCGCGCTGAGCACGTCAAAGGTCACCGCCGTGCCGAAATCGATCACGATCCCCGGCTGCCCAGGCCGCGCATGCAAGCCCGCTAGCGCTACCGCGTTCGCCAGCCGGTCGGGTCCGATGGACGCTGGCTTCGGGTAACGAATACCGATGCCCAGGGGCGTGTCATGCCGCACCTCAATCAGCTCCGGCCCAAAGTGCTCCCGCACCACCTCCGTCGCGCGCGGCACCACACTGCACAGCACCACGCGCTCAAACACCCAGCCATCGAGTGCTTTCGTCAGCGAGGAGGCCGAGAGTTCACGCGTGGAAGTCTCGCGCCGTTCATTCAGCGCGTCTGCGGTCGAGAGCGCCAGCTTGGTGCGGCCATTGCCGATGTCGATGAGGAGAGTGGGAACCACGGAATGCACGGAATACACGGAAGGGCTTGGTTTGCTCAAGCAATCCTTTCCGTGTGTTCGGTGTTTTCCGTGATTTACCCCAGCGCCTCCAGCATCACCTTCAGCTTCTCAAACTGCGCGCTCCAGTCGGACTCGCGGTGCTTGTGTTCGTCGAGGACCTTTTGCGGGACCTTGCTGGTGAAGTTCTCGTCGGCGAGCTTGGCTTTCACCTTCGCGAGTTCCGTGTCCACCTTGGCGAGCTCCTTGGCCACGCGGGTGCGCTCGGCCTCTACGTCGATGATGCCGTCGAGTGGCAGAAAGAGTTCACCCAACGGCGTGAGCACGGCGGGCGTGCCTTTCTTCGCGGCGAAGGCAGCGTCCACGTCGAGCGGTTCGGCGTTGAGCAGGATGCGGATGACTTCGATCTCGTGAGCGGGCAGCTCGGTGGTCGGCTTCAACACGAAGCGGACCTTCTTGCTGATGTTGAAGGTGCTCTTCAGGCCGCGGCCGAGGTTGACGGTTTCATACTTGTCGTTCGCGGTCTTCTCGTCCTCGGGCAGAATGCCGAAGTAGGCCTGCTCGTCGGCGTCCATGGGCTTCGGCCAAGGGGCGAACATGATGCTCTTGCCGCCCTGGTTCTCGGGCATGTCGGCATTGAAGCCCATGCCATGCCACAGCTCCTCCGTGATGAAGGGCAGGAAGGGATGGAACAGGCGCAGCGTGTGGCCGAGCACGAAGTCGATGACAGCGACGGTGTTGGCCTTGCGCTTGTCGTCGGTGCCTTGCAGCACGGCCTTCGAGGCCTCGACATACCAGTCGCAATACTCGCTCCAGAAGAAGCGGTAGAGCGTGCTCGTCGCGTCGCTGAAGCGATACTCTTCGAGCGCGGTGGTGACTTCGTTGATGGCGGTGTTGAGGCGGAGGAGGATCCACTTGTCGTCGCTGCTGAGCAGGGCAGGGTTGACCTCGCTTTCGACCTCGCCGCCTTGCATCTGGCGGAAGCGGCAGGCGTTCCAGAGCTTGGTGCAGAAGTTGCGGCCCAGCTCCACGTTCTTCTCGTCGAAGGCGATGTCCTGGCCGAGCGGTGCGCTGCGCATGATGCCGAAGCGGAGGGCATCGGCGCTGTAACTGGCGATGAGTTCGAGCGGGTCGGGCGAGTTGCCCAGGCTCTTGCTCATCTTGCGGCCCTGCTTGTCGCGGATGATGCCGGTGAAATACACGTTCTTGAACGGCAGTTCGCCCATGTATTCGTAGCCCGCCATGATCATGCGCGCGACCCAGAAGAAGATGATGTCCGGGCCGGTGACGAGATCGGTCGTGGGGTAGAAGGCTTTCAAGTCAGCGGTCTCGTTCGGCCAGCCCATGGTGGCGAAAGGCCAGAGCCAGGAGCTGAACCAGGTGTCGAGAACGTCGGGGTCTTGGGTGAAGCCTGCTTGATTCAAAGCAGCGGCTTCATCTGCACAATCTGTCAGGGCGGAGACAATGACCTGCTCACGAGATTCTCCGTCCCAGTCCAATCTGAAGAACGTTTTCTTGGTTTGAAGCTCTGAAGGTGTAGTGGCCGATAGCGACAACGATGTGGTGTTGCGACCATCCTTCGGCCAATCGTTAAAGTCATTGGTGAGGTGAGCGGTTGCGTCCTCATTCAATCCAAGTTCAGCAAAACGAAGGATCGTGATAGTCTTCGTCCACACCGGCACGCGATGTCCCCACCACAGCTGACGCGAGATGCACCAGTCTTGCAGGCCGCCCATCCAGTGATCATAGACCTTGGCCCAGCGGTCGGGGAAGAAGCGCATGTCGCCCTTGGCCACGACTTCCTGCGAGGGCTGCACACTCGGATACTTCAAGAACCACTGCTCGCTGAGGCGATGCTCAATCGGCACGTCGGCGCGTTCGGAGTAGCCGACGTTGTTTTGATACAGCTCTTCCTTCACCATCGAGCCGATCTCGGTGAGCAACTCCGCCGCACGCTTGCGCGCGGCGAAGCGCTCCATGCCGCCGAGGTCCTTGCCGGCGAGTTCATTGAGGATGCCGTTCGGGTTCATCACGTCGATGACGGGCAAGCTGTGGCGTTGTGCGATCTCGAAGTCCGCCTTGTCATGCGCGGGCGTCACTTTCAGCACGCCGGTGCCGAAGGTGAAATCGACATGCTCGTCGCCCACGATGGGCAGCTCGGCCTGATTCTCCAAAGGCAGCGGACGACGCACGTGCTTGCCGATGAGGTGAGCGTAGCGTGGGTCCTTCGGATTGACCGCGATGGCGGTGTCGCCAGGGATCACTTCGGGGCGCGTGGTGGCGATCTCCAGCCAGGTGCCGGGCTCTTCGATCACTTCCACTTTGAAGTGATACATCGTGCCGTTCTGCGGCTTCATCGTCACCTCTTCATCGCTGAGCGCGGTGAGGCTGGACGGGCACCAGTTTACCATGCGTTTGCCACGGTAAATTTGACCCTTCTTGTAGAGATCGACGAACACGCGCTGCACGCAGCGGCTGTATTCGGGGTCCATGGTGAAGCGCTCGCGGCTCCAGTCGCAGGACGCGCCAAGCTTCTTCAACTGCTGGATGATGATGCCGCCGTGCTTCTCCTTCCATTCCCAAATCTTCTCCACGAGCCCTTCGCGGCCGAGGTCGTCGCGATGCTTGATCGCGCCCTGCTTTTTGAGGTTCTTCTCCACCACGTTCTGCGTGGCGATGCCCGCGTGGTCAGTGCCAGGGAGCCAGAGCACTTCCTTGCCCAACATGCGGGCGCGACGGCAAAGGATGTCCTGGATGGTGTTGTTCAGTACGTGCCCCAGCGTGAGGATGCCCGTGACGTTCGGCGGCGGAATGACGACGGAATACGCCGGGCGCTTGTCGCTGACGCGCGAGGGATCAGCGGTGAAGGCACCGTCGGCGATCCATTGGGCATACCAGCGTTCTTCGACTTCGGCTGGCGTGTAGGTCTTGCTGAGTTCGGACATGATCGGAAAAAGGACGCACAATGTGGGGGCGAATTGGCGAAAGGCAACGCCCCGTTCCGGGTCGGATTCCAGATTCTCCATTCCTGATTGAGCACCGGAGCAGCGTGGTCTTTATGTGATGAGTTCACGCCAAAAATCAGGAATTCGGAATCAGGAATCGGAAACTACTTCGTGCCGCTGGCCTGATTTTGAGAACGAGTGAGAACATCGCCAACTACAGTTCTCGACAGTGTCGGGTGATGGGGAAAGCATCGCTTTTGACCCGACACGAGCCATGAAAACGTTCCCCACGACTGCGCTGATGTTGGCTGCCATGCTGAGCTTGGCCAGCGCCGACGTGATCGAACTCACTACCACGAATGGTCGCACGTATAAGCAGTGTCGCATCGTGAAAATGGAGACCGATGGCGTGTCTTTTCCTCATGCGAATGGAGCGGGCAAAGTCTTGTTCAAGGGTCTGACGAAGGACCTGCATGAGCATTTCGACTATGATTCCCGTTCGCGCGCAGGCGCACGAGTTCAAGCTGAAGGCCGACAAGGCCTAGGAACGCGCCGAGACCCTGAAAAAGGCTGAGGAAGTGTTCAAGGCCCACTAGGAGGCGGTGAATCGTGCGTTGGAGAAGTATGCGTTGAGCGCTAACCCAGGCGCTCGCCCAAGCTCAGGAAAATCAAGGCTCCAAGAGCTTCGTCACCCTGACGGGTGGCCAGTGGAAGGCACCTCTCGGCCCCGTGTTTGAAGGCCACCATGACTGTCGCAACAGTGGCCGCTTCCGCAGCCCGGCTCTAAACTGCTATGGCCAAGCCGTGGGCCAGTTCTACCCCGGTGGCAACAACCGTGGCTTGATCCCACGCTCATTCGTTGCGGTGCCTGGACTGGGGCCTAACAACGTGCCGCCATCGGCAGTGCCCTGTGCGCCAAGGCACTGAAGGGTGAACGCCCAACTTCGCTAGCTCACCACACTTTCAGCGTGCTCTTGCCTTCGTCGATGAGCTTCCAGAAGTTCTTGGACTTCGCTAGCTCATCGTCTTCGCTGCCTTTGAGGTTCGAGCGGAAGAAGAAATCGGCCAGGGTGTTTGCATGCAGCACGCGGTGCACGCGCACATTGCCGTCGCTCACGGAGAAGTAGACACGGTATTCGCCCGCGCGGCAGCGGAAGAGGTCGCCTTGACCACGGCTGAGCACGCCGAAGCGCTGTTTCAAGAGGTCGCCTTCCAGGTCGGAGGGCTGGATATTCATGGCCTCCAAGACCTTGAACTGCTCCTGAGTGGGCAGGCGCGAAAGCTCGGCGGCACTGATTTCATTGAAGACGATCTGCATGGGCATGGTGCTGGATAAAGGCTGGCGCGCTGAGGCGCAAGCGGGAAGGCAGTGAGCCCTGTGCCAAGGGTCAGGGTAATGCCGCTACTTCTTGCCAAACATGGCGGCGAGGCTTTGCAGGGCGTTTGGGTCGGCGGGCTTTTCGGCCGACAGAATCGCTTCCTGTTGGATCGCGCAGAGTTCGGCGATGCCCTTCTTGCCCAGGGCCAGCAGCTGATCGAGCTGCGACTGACTGAACACGGCCTCCTCGCCACTGCCCTGCACTTCGACGAAGTCTCCGGCCTCGTTCATGACGATATTGGAGTCCACCTCTGCCTTCACATCTTCTTGGTAGTTGAGATCAAGCAGGGCTTCCTGACCGACGATGCCTACGCTGATGGCAGCGACTTTCTTCTTCAGCGGTTGGTCGATGATTTTGCCCTTCGCGAGCAGTCGGTTGAAGGCGATGGCGCTAGCGATGCAGGCCCCGGTGATGGCGGCGGTGCGGGTGCCGCCGTCGGCCTGGAGCACGTCGCAGTCGACGCACAGCGTGCGTGGTCCCAGCTTTTCAAGGTCCACGACGGCGCGCAGGCTGCGGCCTATCAGGCGCTGAATCTCGATGCTGCGACCATCCGGCCGTCCGCGCGTGGAGTCGCGATCCTTCCGATCCAGCGTGGAATAGGGCAGCATGGAATACTCCGCCGTCAGCCAGCCGCCTTTGACATTCTGCACCTTCATCCAGCGCGGTACTTCCTCCTGAATCATGGCGGAGCAGATCACGCGGGTGTTGCCAAAACAGATCAGCACGGAGCCTGTGGCATGCGGGGCAACGTCGATCACATACTCGATTTTGCGAAGCTGATCAGGGGCGCGGCCGTCGATGCGTGGCATAGGGAGTCGTGGGTAAGCTAGGGGTTCTGAGAACCAAGCCATGCCTGAAGGATTGGCGCAACCCGCACCGTGAGGAAAATCTTGCCGTCTCCTTGTCACCGCCGTCACTGCAT
>CAXNNN010000072.1:0-11160 GCA_964203095.1 Verrucomicrobiaceae bacterium
CTTCCGCTCCCCTTGTCGCGGGGCGTAGCTCAGCCTGGTAGAGCGCTTGCTTTGGGAGCAAGAAGTCGTCAGTTCGAATCTGGCCGCCCCGATTTTAGAGAGTTAGAGGAAAAGAGTCGGAAAGCTTTGGTGTTCAAAATGAACCCAGCAGTTGCCCTTCTCGCGCCTTAATTATCTAGGGCTTCAACTCTCTCCTCGCTCTCCTTGATGTCTGCTCTTCATGCCGCTGTCCTGACTGCCTTCAAGAACATGGGCTGGCAGTATCGAGCCATCGAAAACCTGGAAGTCGTCGAAAGCGGATTTGAGGCCCACCATGGCAAGGTCTTTCTGCACGCGCAGACTCATGCAGAAGCTGGCATTGTGAGCGTGGTCTCGCACTCCTCCTTCACCGCGCCGAAGACCCACTTGAAAGCCGTTTCAGAACTGCTGATGCGCAACAACAAGGAGCTGAACCTGGGTAACTTTGAAGCGGACTGGGACAGCGGCCAAATCGTGTTCCGCATCGCAAGTGTGTTCTCACCGAACCGTTCGGATGAGCGCATCATCGCCAGTCTCATCCACACCGCAGTCGCCGAAATGGACCGCCTGACACCTTACCTGTCAGAGCTTTGCAAGCTCGGCACGGGCGAGTTGCTTCTGCTTAGCGTGCCGGAACTCATGGCAAGGGAAGATTTGCTACCGAGCATTCCACAGACTACATAGCGGCACCTCACGCCGCCCATGTCCACCGCGCGCTACCAGTTGCCGCTGCATCCCACCCTTAGCGGACCGCACACGAAGCAAGAGCTTTACTTGCTGGCGGAAAGAGGGTCCCTAGGTCGCGGAGAGATCGTTCTGGATCGTATCAGTGGGCGCTCGCACAAGGTCGGCGAACTCATCGGCGGCATGAGACCGCCGCGCGAGGAGGAGTCCGCGATGCGGCTGGAGCGCCCTTCGTATCAGGAAATCAGCGGCGACACGCCCTGGGAGTTAGGCCAGGAGCTTGGGGCCGAGCCTTTTGAAGACGAACTGGAGGCGGACGTGGAAGAGGAGTTGGGAGACGAAGAGGAAATCGACGATCTCGCCGACACTTACATCCACTATCACGGCCATCCCTCGTGGCTGTCGTTCACCAAGCCTCTTCTGCTCAGCCTGCTGCTGCTGGGCTGCGCAATTGCGGCCATCCAGTTCGGCGGCAAGTATTTCATTATCGGCCTCGCGCTTTCGTCTTTGATCTTTTGCTGCACCATCATCGCGCGCCAGCACCGCGACTACTATGTCTCAGGCGAGCGAGTGGAAGCTGAGTGGGGCATCATCGGACGCAGCAGCAAAGAAGTCCGCATTGTGGACATCCGCAGCATGGACGTACACGAAAGCGGCCTGCTCGGCTTCCTCGGCATCGGTAGTTTGGACGTTTCTTCCGCTGGCAGTGAAGGCGTGGAAGTGCAGTTCCGCTACGTGCGGAAGCCACATCGCCTCAAAGAACTGATTCGCCAGTTGCAGGCCCGGTTGGAAGACTGAGACGCCCTGCTATGGCTTCTGGGCAATAGACCACGTCGTGCCGCCATGACCATCGGGATTGAGCTTCAAAATGTAAGTGCTGGAGCCCTTGCCATCGTGCTGCACCGTCCAGTGCTCGACACCTGTTTCCTTGTTGTTGTAAGGCACCTCCACCTTAATCTCTGTGACTTTGCGCACCTCGGCGTCGGGGAAGAAGAACTTGTCAGCAGCTCCAATGCCCGTTTCGCCATTGATCAGATCGTTAAACAAGACATCGGAGGCAAAGGACTGCTTGCGCACTTTAGCCGTATAAGCCACCAGCCCTGTGGTCACCTCTTCCTCAGCTTTGGCGGCGCGGAAGGAGTTGACCAATGCCCTGTTTTCATCCGCATGTTTCGGCGCGCTTTCAGGAGTGGCCACGCGCAGCAGCATGACCACCTTGTTTTGCGCTTCATTGACGACCAGCAAGGTATTCATGCTCACCTTGCCATCATCGTCCTCGCCTGTGGCATCCAGAATGACGACCCCCAGGTCATCGAAGTTGGCCTTCTGCGTTTCGCCATAGACCACTTTCCGGTAGCTATCCGCAATGGAGTCCTTGCCTCTTTCATGACCGCCTCGCCATCATCAGGCGTGGCCTCCAATTCGCTGAATTCCACGAAGTAGTCTTCATCTTCCGCAGGTCCACTGTAGAGGAATCCACTCTTGGACTTTGCCTCCCATCCTTTGGGAAGCTTGAGCGAAATCACCGGGGATTCCTCCGGGAAAAGAAGCTCTTCAGCGATGGCCAAAGATGATGAGAGGAGTCCGGCAACAAGGCTGAGGGCAATGAGTCGCTTCATAAGCAAGGGAGGTTGAAGGATTGAAGTATCAGTCCGTTGAGTAATGACTCAGCCTTGAAGAAGAAACGAACGACGAGCGCGGTGTTGAAGGATTGAGATATCAGTCCGAGGAGTGATGAAGCTGAGGGAAGGTTCTTTTCAATTGGTTTCTTCCTGCATACGACCTAGGCTCCTGCCCACGATCACGGCCTCCAGGACCAAGCAGTCACCTGATACTCGCCCGATAGATGCCGATAAACCACGGCCTCTACCTCTTTCGGCGTTTCATTGGCCTGCACCTTCAGCTTGAGACGAAAATTCAGTCCCGCGACCACTTGCGTCTGTGCGGTCAGAATCGCGATCAGGGCCAGCCTCTGCGATGGTTCGGTCTTGGCTTTGATCGCGAAATCCGCAGCTGCCACCACCTCATTGTCCGTCGCCGAAGCCACTGAATAACCACCCGCCACGGGTGGTCGTGCGCCCAAGGGAGTTAAGCTGGTTGTTGCCATGACTAGCAATGCCGCAAGGCTAACGGGGATGAATCTCATATCGATCGTTCTCTTCGGAGTTGGTTTGGCCAAAGCCCTGCCTCGACCTCGCGTGATCTATGGAGATACCACGTCAGGAGCACGGCACACTAGTCTTTTGGCGGCGAAATTGTTAAGCAGCGCTCTCGCCAGCTTCATCCGCTGTCTTGACGCCATGATTCAGCGCCGGGTCATCGCCACGCACTAATGTTGGGGCTTTTTCCAACAAACCCGCCCGCTCCCCGTAACACCCGCCGACGACTGCCTGCATGACTACCGACCCCCTTCAGCTTTTCCACGACGCCCTGCAGTGCTATGAGCGGCCCCTCATCCGCTACGCGCTGAACTACGTGGGCCAGCTCGATGATGCGCGGGACATCGTGCAGGACGTGTTCATCAAGCTCAGTCAATCGCTCAGCACTGTTGACCCTGAGCGCCTTGCCCCGTGGCTGTTTACGGTATGCAAGAACCGCGCCACCGATCACCTGCGCAAGCACCGCCGCATCACGCTTATGGAAACGGAAACACTCGACCTGAAGGAAGCCGACACCGCATGCCCCGGCTTCGAATTGGAACAGCAGGAGACCGCCGCGCAACTGCGCAGCCTCCTGACCCGCCTGCCCGAAAAACAACGCGAGGCTATCCGGATGAAATTCATCGCCGGCCTCAGCTACAAGGAAATCAGCGATGTCATGAAAACCAGCGTGGGAAACGTCGGCTACCTCATCCATCACGGCATCAATGCCCTGCGAGAACAGTGGCTCGCTTTAGAAGCCCAGCCCTCCCGCGCCGCCTAACAACTCAAACTCGACACTTTCCATTTATGAAATCCGAAGACCTCACCGCGTGGGCACTGAACGAACTCAGCGCCAAAGACCGCGCCCAAGTCGAAGCCCAACTGCAAGACTCGCACGAGCTGCAATCGAAAGCACGCGACACGAAAGCCTTCTGCGCCCTGCTTACAGAACAACTCGGCGACGTGGATCAAACCTTAACGTCCGCACAACGCCAAGCCCTACTCGCCAGCGTACCTGGGAATGTGGTGGCGTTTGATGCAACCGCCACAGCTAGCGATCCGTCTGTAACTGGATTCCGTGCCCGCGAAAACGTGGAACAGCCAACCAAGTCCTTCGCTGAAAAGAAGCTCCTCAGGTCCGGGGTCAAAGGCCCCAGCTATAGCTGGCCTCTGCGCATCGCCGCACTCGCCGCCTGTGCGGTAGGTGCGATGTTTGTGATCCAGCAGTCAGGGGTGCTTTCGACGACCGAGGTGGACTTCCTGCCGAGCGGCGCAACCCTGACTCAAGGTGACGATGTGGCTTTGCATCAGATACAGCAGCAACGTCGTTTAATAGGCACGGAGATTGCCAAGGTCCTGAAACCAAAGCCTCTGGAAGTGGCCAAAGTCGATAGCTTCGGGGTAACCGTGTTGCCTCATTTGAAAGCGGATGCACCTTCAACAGGCAGCATCGTGGTCGATGCCAACAAACTTCCTGGGCTTGGCAGCCCCGCTTCAGCTACGGTAATGACAGACGGAGCGAACCTCGGCAAGGCACTCGCCCTACAGAACGAAACTGGCGGGCTACCAGCCGACAGTGGCAAACTCTACTTCAAATCTCCAGCTTCAGCTCCTGTAGCACGACGCGCTTCCTCTTCGAATCAAACATTGATTGCAGGAAGCGGCACTCTCAGTGGAGGTGCCGGCTCCCTTTCGACAGTCACGGAGAACATGTCCTTCAACGAGACGGCGGCTACCGGCACGCCGCCAAGTCCGGTGCCAGGCCAGCTTCGTCTCAGCGGAGGAATCACCTACACAGGACGGACGGTCCAGACCGCGTCGAAGCCACAAAGCGAGAACCAAGAAAGCAAAGATGGAGCGGGCAGACTTTCGCTGATGCAAGTCAATGAACTGCGCCAGCGGATGGAGGTTGGAAGGGGTCTCCTCAAGGAAACGATCGTGGCGATAAAGGAAGGCCGCCAAATCCCCCAATCGCGCACCAGCACCGAGCGCGACACTGCCATCCACGAGAACAGCTTCCTCACCGTCGCTAGCGAGCCGTTGTCCACCTTCAGCATTGATGTGGATACCGCTTCATATGCAAATGTGCGGCGCTTCTTGAATCAAGGTTCTTTGCCGCCGCCGGATGCGGTGCGGCTGGAGGAGTTGATCAACTACTTCCCCTACCACTACGAAGCCCCGGCGAAAGATGCGGTGCAGCCATTCAGCGTGCAGGTGGACTTGGCAGAATCGCCTTGGACCCCGGAGCACCGGATTGCGCGCATCGGTATCAAGGGCAAGGACATCGGCCTGGAGCGAGTGCCTGCGAACTTCGTCTTCCTGGTCGATGTGTCCGGCAGCATGAGCGATGAGAACAAACTACCGCTCGTGAAGCGCAGCTTGCTCATGCTGACAGAGCAACTCGAGGACAACGACCGTGTCGCTCTGGTGACCTATGCCGGTGAGAGCGGCGTTGCTTTGGAAAGCACCGTTGGCAAGGAACGCGCGAAGATCACTGCCGCCATTTTTGCGATGAATTCCGGCGGCAGCACGAATGGAGCGAGCGGAATCGAACTCGCCTATGCCGAGGCGCAGAAGCACTTCATCAAGGAAGGCGTCAACCGCGTGATCCTCTGCACCGATGGCGATTTCAATGTCGGCATCAGCAGCCCGGAAGCCCTGGAGAAGCTGATCAAGCAGAAGGCCCAAGGCGGCGTCTTCCTCAGCGTACTTGGCTATGGCCAGGGCAACCTGCAAGACCGCACGATGGAAACGCTGGCCGACAAAGGGAACGGCAACTACGCCTACATCGACAGTCTGAGCGAGGCGCGCAAGGTGCTCGTGGAGCAGATGCACGGCACGCTGGTGACGATTGCGAAGGATGTGAAAATCCAGGTCGAGTTCAACCCCAGCGTCGTGCGCGCCTACCGCCTGCTCGGCTATGAGAATCGCGTGCTGGCCGCGCAGGACTTCAACAACGACCGCAAGGACGCGGGTGAGATCGGTGCCGGGCACACCGTCACGGCCCTGTATGAAATCGTCACCGTCGATGCACCAATGCCGCCAGATCGCCCCCTGGTCGATGACTTGAAGTATCAGCCCAAGGCAGGCCAGAAGGAACTGCCCGCCATGGCCTCGCGCTCCCCATTGCCAAAACTGGAAGGCATCAACGACGAACTCATGACTGTGAAGCTGCGTTACAAATCTCCTGACGGCGACCTGAGCAAGCTGATCGAAGTGCCCGTGAAGGATGCGAAGACGAAAATTCAAGATGCACCGAAGGACTTCCAGTTCGCTGCTGCGGTCACCGGCTTCGGCCTGATGCTGCGTGATTCGGAGCACAAAGGCTCGCTGACCTGGGAGGAGGTGCACAAGCTCGCGATTGCAGGCAAGGGCGAGGATCGGCTGGGCTATCGCGGCGAGTTCATCCAGCTCATCGATAAGGCCAATGGACTCGGCGGTAGGCCCTAGCCGGGATTGATGGCGACGGGCAGGCACGCACGCCTGGGTATCAACTTTCCTGGAAGCGAGTGCGTGACATTTTCACCGTCGCATGTGAGACTGTATACATATGGCCAGCTGGAATGAACCACCCGTCTCTGTCGAAGCATACGTCGCCAGCCTCTCCGCCTTCGCGCGGCCGATGGTGGAAACCATTCGCAAGGTGATCATTTCAACGGCTCCTGATCTGGAAGAAGCGATCCGCTGGAACACCCCCAGCTACAAAGGCAAACTGCTGGTGTGTGGTTTCGCAGCGTTTCAGAAGCATGTGCTGCTCACCTTTTGGCGTGGGGCTGAATTGCCAGATCCCAAGGGCTTACTCACCCAAGGGCAGGGCAAAACCGCCATGCGCACCGTGAAGTTCACCTCGCCTGACCAGGTGAACGAAAAAGTGATCAAGGCGTGGGTAAAGGCCGCCGTGGCCCTGGATCGGAGTGGCGTAGCCCCCCGAGCCCAGACATCAGAACCCGCAGTCACCGTCTAGCACTCATTCCAGACATAAGGTGGAACCGCGCCCAGGCGATGCCTGATCCGAGGCGAATGCACCCAAGGGACGAATTCACCCCTGCGCCCACCAATCAGGCTAACGAGGTCATAAGGCATCGATTGGCTGCTGACGAAAATGTTCCCTTAGGGCTTTGGAAGTGTCCAAGGGTGAGCACGCTAGGGCTCTATGAACACGGTGCCCAGCGGGCGGTCGAGCCCTAGCCAATCGCCGAGAGCAGGATAGTGCCTGCATTTTCGAGTCCCTTGTCTCGAATCCTTACAGTCTTATTGCTTAGGTATTGAATTATTTCTTATTTTCTGAACGGAACCCAACTCCCAGTCCTATCAGACTAAACGTAACAGCCCAAATCCAAAACAATGAAAAAACTTAAGCTCAACCTCCGCAAAGTGTCGAAGGCTGGCTTCAGCCTCGTGGAAATGCTCAGCGTTATCGCAGCTTTCGCTATCCCTAACATCGGCAACGTGAACGACGCCGCTCGTCAAGCTGCTCGATGCCACGGTGCGGCCCGCGCTTCACGCCTATCTCGCGACGGTCGCCCGCAATGTGGATTGCGAATGTTTCCGCGTCGGAGGCGTGGCTGACCATGTGCATCTCGCCGTGCGTCTGTCGCGGACCATCACCATGGCCCAGCTCATCGAGGAACTGAAAACATCGTCCTCCAAATGGCTCAAAACCCAATCGCCCGCGTTGGCCGCCTTTGCATGGCAACGCGGCTACGGTGCCTTTTCCGTCGGTCCATCTGTCCTGAATGCCCTCCTCCACTACATCGACAACCAAGAAGAGCATCACCGCACCCGCACCTTTCTGGACGAATACCGCGCCATCCTCAAGAAATACGGCATCGAATACGATGGACGCTATGTCTGGGACTGATTCCACAACCACACACTTTCAATGACCGACACCAACCAAAAGCAACTGGGCAACACCCTCTGGAGCATCGCCGACCAAGTGCGCGGGGCCATGGATGCGGACGACTTCCGCGACTACATGCTGTCCTTCCTCTTCCTGCGCTATCTCTCCGACAACTACGAGACGGCAGCGAAGAAGGAACTGGGGCGGGATTACCCCGATGTGGGCGGTGACGCCCGCAAGGTGCCGATGGCCCTGTGGTATGCGAACAACGTGGACGACATCCCAGAGTTCGAGAAGCAGATGCGGCGCAAGGTGCATTACGTCATTCAGCCCGCACACCTCTGGAACAGCATCGCCAACCTGGCCCGCACTCAGAATGCGGAGCTGCTGAACACGCTGCAAGCGGGCTTCAAATACATCGAGACGGAATCCTTTGAAAACACTCTCGAAGATTTATTCTCCAGGGCACCTCTGGAAACCCGTTTTCGACTGCCGTCGCAGTGTCCATGATCGGTAGGGCGCGTTGTCTCAACGCGCCGGATACAAGACGGGATTTCGCGTCAGAGTGCCGCATCGCCACGTCCCACGCTTCGGCGGCGGCGCTATGGGGACATAGCGCCCTACCAGCGCGGGGCGAAGTCAAGTCCTCTGCGAGAGGAGGTTTCCAGAGGCGCCCTCCAGTGTTGATTTGAGGTCACCAAAGGTGGGTAAGACTTACGCGGACCGTAACGCGAATTTATTCAGTATCATCCAGAAGATTGCTGAAGGTCTGTCTGAGTTCTCCACGGACATCGATGTGCTTGGTGATGCCTATGAATATCTGATCGGCCAGTTTGCCG
Source organism: Verrucomicrobiaceae bacterium (assembly GCA_964203095.1). GTDB lineage: Bacteria > Verrucomicrobiota > Verrucomicrobiia > Verrucomicrobiales > Verrucomicrobiaceae > JAEUHN01. Next base: position 8,526 of record CAXNNN010000072.1, read on the forward strand.
CTGGGGCAGGCAAGAAGGCGGGCGAGTTCTACACGCCGCAGCAGATTTCCGACATCCTCTCCGCCATCGTGACGCTGGACAGCCAGGAACCGAAGACAGGCACGAAGAAGCGTCTCGAGAGCGTGATGGACTTCGCCTGCGGCTCCGGCTCCCTGCTGCTCAACGTCCGCAAGAAGGTGAACAAGGCGGGCGGCACCATCGGCAAGATTTTCGGACAGGAGAAGAACATCACCACCTACAACCTCGCCCGCATGAACATGCTGCTGCACGGGGTGAAGGACACGGAGTTCGACATCTTCCACGGCGACACGCTGCTCAACGAGTGGGACATGATGCGGGAGCAGAACCCGGCCAAGAAGCCGAGCTTCGACGCCATTGTCGCCAATCTTCCCTTCAGCTACCGTTGGGAACCGACCGACGCGCTGGCCGACGACGTGCGCTTCAAAAGCCACGGCCTCGCCCCCAAGTCCGCCGCTGACTTCGCCTTCCTGCTGCACGGCTGCCATGCATCGCCTCTTGGTGCATCCGTCGCAGCATACGACTCGACACTTTTTTGCAAAACCCTGCGCCATGGCCTTGTATCCGCGCCTCGGCTATCGCCGCACCGGCACGGCGATGATGCGCAAAGGCGAGTTTGCCGTGTTTGAAAAACTTCAATGAACCCCATCGACCTCAGCCACACTTTCCGGCGCGAAAGCCGTGGGCCTCGATGCGTGGGCAATGTCTATCTCGCCGACACCAAGCCGCATTCCATCCGTTACCTCGATGTGATAATGGGCACCCTCGAAGTCCTCGTCGGCAATGTCAAGAAAGGCGACGGCCCCGATGGCAACGACCCGCTGAACTGCTGAATTGCCCGGCCCCATGGTGTCTTCGTGGATAAGGACGACTCCGTCTTCATCGGCGACAGCAAGACGCATCGTGTGCGTGTGTGGCGAAAGTGAATCAGCACATTTGCTAATGCTGATGAGTCGTAACAAAAAACTTTTTGACATAGATCGGGCATTTCATTATTTAGGTAGCTCATCTGAATTTCTGAATCAACGACCCCACAGCCGATGGGGAGTTGAAGACCTTGGACTAGCACTGATGTTGCTTCTCTATGGGTCCGACGCATTCCAGCACGTTTGATTGATTCCCACGTCTTCGTTTGAAACTCAATGATCGATAACCATGAACACCTTTCGCCAACTGGCTCGCGCAACGGGCCGCACATTTGACCTTCGTGCCACACTCTTTCTTTTCGTCGGGTTGCTGTCGTTCTCTGTGGCAGACAACTCGCGTGCCGCCCCGGTTTATCGTCTCCAGTCCGCACTCTCGTCGGTTCTCAAAGTGGGCGAAGAAATCTCGTCATGGGAGAGCCTGATTATTGTTTTGCGCCCGAGTCCGGGCGACAATTTCTGGTATCGCCTGCCACACACAGTTCAGGTGACGGGGGATCTCCCGCCGGGCATTCGACTGGAGCAAAAAGGCGCGGGGTTCCATGACCTCGCGCGTTTCGCGGGCACGCCGACCCAGGCTGGGCAGTTTACGGTGCAGTTGCAGGCCACGATGGCCAATGGGCTCATAACCGCGCCGGAGAGTGTCACTTTTGTTATCACTGATCCGCGCGAGGAGAGCTACACTGTGCGGACTTGGGGATTGAGTCGATTCCGCCAGGGCTTGCAGGTGGGCAATGCGGGTGCGTTTCTCGTCGGCCAATGGCAATCGTTGTTAAAGGCTCCGGTGCAAGTGCAGGCCACTGGACTACCCGCAGGTGTGACTGTAGCGGCGAGTGGTTCCCCTGGTTACTACTCGATCCAGGGCGCGCCTGAGGTGGTTGGGAAGTTCGCCGTGAAGCTCGCTTTTTCGTGGCCCGATGGCGCACCCATCGCCGAGACCACAGTGGACTTGGAAGTGTTCCCAGCTGACTACCAGCCACAGCAAACGCTCTCCGTGGTAGTGCCCGGAACGATCCGTAAAAATGTGGCTTACGCTCCACATGGCTACCGGGCACCCTTCCTTTACGTGGAGGATGAGTTCGGGGCTCGTTCATCTGAGCAGCTGAACATCACCACCACAGGGCTCCCAAAGGGTCTTTCGATTGACTCGCAAGCACCGGGCAGTGGGTTCGTCGTCGGTCGTCCGACCGAGACGGGCACCTTTGCCGTGACCTTCCGCGCCACCCTTCCCGACGGCAGTACCACGAACGAGGTGGAAGCCTCGATTGAGGTGTTGCCTGCTATCCCGTTTGCCGACGCCGCTGGCACTTACGACAGTGTCGTCCAGCGCTCCGAATCGTTGAACGGCAAAAACGGCGGACGCCTCCGCTTCACCCTGACGGGCGGTGGGCAGACCACGGGATTCCTTATCCACAACCTCGCGCGCTATCCCTTTTCCAGCGCGGCAGTGACGCTCGATCCAGACACGGGCGATGTCGCCATCACGCCGCCCGGCGCAGGCGTGACAGTGAGCGGCAGCATCACCCTCAGTGATGAATTTTCTTCCGGTAGCCCCCAGCCTTACTTCACCTTTAACGGTGAAGTTGCCAACGCCAGCAGTTCCGCTGCTGTGGATGGCGCACGCGCCACAGTCCGTAGCGCTGCCGATCCAAGCCCCTATGCAAGCGACAAGAAGATCAACCTCGTCTTCGTCA
>CAXNNN010000073.1:0-11117 GCA_964203095.1 Verrucomicrobiaceae bacterium
GGGCAGAACGGTTTAAGTCAGCTCGGTGACGGCTCTGCGACCATCGTCGCGCGTTCACCTGTGGAGACGGACATGAGCGGTGCGCTGTCAGGTAAATCCGTGACGGCCATTTCGGCAGGTTCGACCCACAGCTTGGCTCTGACCTCAGACGGCGAACTCTATGCGTGGGGAGGGAATCACGAAGGAAGTATCGGCGATGGCACGACCACGGAGCGCACCACGCCGGTTGCTGTGAACATGTCAGGCGCGTTAGCAGGAATGTCTGCCAACGCCGTGAGCGCTGGGGTTGATGTTTCGGCCGTGCTCGCCTCCCCTTCATTCAGCACCATCACCCCCGCATATCGCTTCACCTACGCGGCGAATTTTGGCTGGCTGAACTGGCGCACGAACCCGCTCGCCGCCGATGCTCCTGTGATCGAAACGACCATGGCGCATGGCAAGGTGTATGCCGCGAATGTCGGCTGGATCGACCTCGGTGATGGCAAGCCATCCCTCTCGACTGGCTACACGCAGACGGGCGGCGACATCGGTGTGAACCATGACGGCGCGGGCGCGCTGAGCGGCTATGCGTATGGTGCGAACATCGGCTGGATTTCCTTTGATCCTACCATCGGCGCCCCGCCCCGCGTGGACCTCGTCACCGGCGCGCTGAGCGGCTACGCTTACTCCGCCAACTGCGGCTGGATTGACCTGGGCACTTTGAAAACCGTGATTCATCCCGGTGCCGACGCCGACAGTGTGGCCGGTGGTTCGTCAGGCGCGGGCGATGGCATTCCCGATGCTTGGGAACTGGAACTCGCCGTCTCCGCTGGCCTGGGCAGCAATCTCGCCCTGCTGGGCAGCACCCCGAACAGCGATTTTGATCATGACGGCGTCAGCGACGCGGACGAATACATTGCCGACACGAATCCCTTCAGCGCCACCGAGCGGCTGAAGGTCACGCGCTTCACCTACAACCCCGCGACTGGGGACGTGGACCTGGATTGGACTGGCACCGACCGCCGGGTCTACTCCGTCTATTGCAGCAGCAACCTGAGCGACTGGCAGCCAGTCGGCAGCCCGCTGACGGGCGGCACCGCAGGCTTCACCCTGGGCGCACCGGCGGCACCGCATCTGTTCTTCCGCGTGCAGGCGGGCCTACCGCTGCCTGCGCCGTGATGGGTGAATGGGTCCAGTCCAGCATGACTAAAAAGCTGGGCCTCCGGTGGGCGGTGTGGCAAAATGCCTGCCCTATGCTGAAACTTAGAACGTGGTTTGCTTGCGCTATCCTGGGCTCCCAAGGCCTTCAGGCAGCGCCGGAAATCAGTGTGCAGCGTTGGGAAGGTGAGGAGCTGACCAGCACGGGCGGCGTGGAGCCGATATCCTACCGAGGCTCAGGCTTGGTGTTGCTACCCTGGATCAACGTGGACGCGCCCACATGCGCGCCGGGCCAGGTGCGGCCGATCACTTTCGCCGTCAAAAACACGGGCGACGAGCCCCTTACCAGCCTGGGCGCGGCCATTTCCGGGGGGGACTGGGCCACGTTTGTGGTAAGCCACGCGCTGCCAGCTTCGCTGGCCCCTGGGGCGACAGCCCCGCTGGTGGTGAGCTTCGCCCCGAATGTGAAGGGCAGCATGGCCGCCATGCTAACGATCTCCAGCAATGACGCGGACGAAAGTGCTTTTACCATTTCGCTGCTGGCCACGTCCCAGGTGACCGGCCCCGTGCTGCGGATCAAAGAGGTCGGCGTGGGCGAGGTGCGACCTCTGAACTCTAAGTTTTACCCCAGCGTGCCCACGCCAGCGGCGTCGCAGGTGGCAAGTGGGGCGACACTGATTCTGACCAATGACGGCGGTGCTGACTTGGTGAATCTCCAGGCGCTTTCGACTTCAGGCGTGTCGGCTACCTTGCCTGCCACGTCCTTGGCACCGGGGGAGAGCATGGCCGTCCAGGTGGCGAGCAACGGTTTTGGCTTCGGCAAACTGATTTTTGACGCCAACAGCGGAGGCGTGCGCTTTGAAGTGGCTGTGAAATTGCGCCTCGTCTTGATCGGCGGTCCGGGGTCGGGAGTGATTATTGGGCCTGGGCCGGTGATCACGCCGACTACCCCCATCATCGTCAATCCGCCGATTTTCCCAAACCCGAACGCCTCTGGCCCGGTGAATTTCGCGTTCAGTTGGCGGCTGGGGGATTCGGATGGGGGTGCGCAAGCGGGTGGGGCCCTCACGGCGACCAAGCTCGACCCATTAGCTGCCAACGGCACGATCACTGTCAACGTGCCGCAAACCGTCACGGGTTCGCCTACCTACGTGGACGTGGCGGGCACGCCAGCGGCCACCATAGTCCAGAGCAAGCTGGGCGCGCATTTTGACGGCACGGGCAAGATCACCTCGAGCTTGACCCTGATTCTGCCGGACAACTTCGCAGTGGAAGCCTGGGCACGCCCGCAGACGACGACAGGCACGCAGGCCCTGGTTTATTGCGGCACCTCGGGCACGAATGGCTTCGGCATTTATCAGGTCGATGGCGTGCTGCGGGGTCGGCTCGGCGGCGCCGGGGATGTGGGCGAGGCGAGCTTCACGGCGGGCGAGTGGGTGCATGTGGCTCTGGTGCGGAAGGCGGGCGTGGCGACGCTTTACGTGAATGGTCAAGCCGCTGGAGACAGTATCACCACTCCTTACGTGACGGCCAGCGGCGGGGCCATCACCGCTGGCGGCACACCGGCGGGCACGGATCTTTTCACGGGTGATCTGGATGAGGTGCGCTGGTCCCAAATCGGCACCGGTTTTGATCCTGCCAAGCACCTGCTTTGCTTCCAGCATGGACCGCAGCTGCGCGTCAGCGTGGATCACCAGAGCAACCCCGCGCTCACGGGGCCAGTGGACTTCGGCGCGCTGCCGGCGAACTCCAGTTTGGAGCGCGTCATCTACGTCACGAACCAATCCTTTGCCACCGTGCCCGCGCTTTCGGCAACGATTCTCGACGATGGAGCGGGAGACTTCGAACTGCGTGATCCGCTGAACCCCATTGAGCTGAGGCCTTATGTGACGGCCAGCGTTCGCATTCGTTACTCGCCGAAAGGCCTGGGCACGCGCAGCGCGAAGGTGCGCATCAGCTCCGGCATTCAAGGCGACACGCCCATCGACGTGGCGCTGACCGCCGTGGGGGTGCTGCCGCCGGAGATTGAGATCGTGGACAGTGCGGGCGCGCCTTTGCCGAATGGCAGCGGGGCCTTGACCTTCGGGCCTGCGCCAACTCAGCAGACCATCACGATCAAGAACACCGGCGCGGGGCCGTTGCTGAATCTGTCCGCCTACCTCGACGGATCGGGCTATGCCTTCACCCTGTCGGACGTGCCCGCCTCGCTGGTGCCGGGGGCCAGCACGACGCTCGCGATCAGTCACACAGCGGCGGATGCTTCGCTGCATCAGGCCACGCTGCGAATCCGCAGCAGTGACGTGGATGAGGACTACTATTCCATCTCCCTCACCGGCCAAGGCCACCCCAAGCTAGTGGTGGAGGGCGTCATCAATGTGCCGTTGGAGCAGCGCCTGGAGGTGCTGGGGCTGACTCACAGCCGCCATGCGTTTCTGGTGCTGCGCAACACTGGCGGCAGTGATTTGAAGCAAGTGAACATCGGCTTCACGGGTGCCCATGCGGCGGAGTATTCGCTGGTCGCCGCGCCACCCGCAGTGATTGCTGCTGGGCAGAGCACCACGGTCGAAATCGCTTTTGCGCCCTTGGACGATGGCATCCGCACGGCCATGCTCCACGTGACAAGCAGCGATGTGACGCTGCCGTCTTTCGATGTCGCTCTGGTGGGTCGTGGAGACCTCAGTCTGCTCTTGGTCAAGGCCTCTGGGCAAGACACGACCCTGGAAGGCGGGCAGGTCTTGGCCCTGCCTGCCGCAGTGGTGGGCAAGACCAGCAGCCTGACCTTTGAGGTGACGACGGCGACGGGCACCCTGCCGACTCTCGCCCTCGCGCTGGGAGGTTCTGCGGCGGCAGATTTCATTGTGACGCTCGTGAGCCGAACGACGACGAAGGCGACCTATCGCGCGATTTTCAAGCCAACAGCGAGCGGCGTTCGCTCGGCGATCTTGCGCATGAAATCCGGCACACCGGCGATCACGGTGATGGAGCTGACGATCGCTTGCTGGGGCGTGACCAAGCCCGAGCTGCGGATCATGCCTCATTCAATGATGCTGCCGCTGGGCGACACCTACACGTTCCATCCCTTGCCAGTGCGGAGTGGCACTAACAGCCTGCAGTCGATCCCATTGTGGCCTCCGCAGCCCGTTTACCCGCCGGATAATACCTATCAGTGGCGGAAGAACGGCGTGCCAATCAAAGGAGCGACCACGGATTCGATCCTCATCGTGGCCAGCTCGCTCAATGTGGCGGGCACCTACAGCCTCACAGTGACCAATGCTGCAGGAACAACGGTGAAGGACGTGCTGCTCGTCGGCGTCTTCGAGCCCGCACTGCAGGGCACTGAGCAGGCTGCTGTGGGCAAGCCTCACACCCTTTCGGTTCGTGCTGCCGGGCCAGATTTGAAATACCTGTGGTTCTCGGAAGGCGTGCCGTTTGACGATGAGACCAAAGCCGCGATGACGGTCACGTCGCCTGAAGCGAAGCAGGTTGGCTTTTATTGCCGCCTCACCTCAGGCGGTGCCGAAGCTCAGAGTGATTCGTTGTATGTCACCTTCGTGCGGGCACCTGTAGTCACCGGACCCAGGGAGGTCTCGGTCACGGCACATGGCTTGACTTCGATGGATCTCACCCTGGACGGCATCGCCTCGGGCTATGGTGCATCAGGCTTGCCGCCAGGGCTGATCTTGAATGCGAATGCGGGCACCATTGAAGGAGCTGCCACCGTGCCGGGAACCTACAGCGTGAAACTCTGGGCGACGAATGCAGCGGGCAAAGGTCCCGTGCTAACCGTGCCGCTGGAGGTGAAAGCGCTTGCCCCGGCTTTGGTCGGACAATTCAGCGGCACCTTGGATCGCTCCGATGAGAATATGGAACTGGGTGGCTTTCTTCAACTCACCACCACCAGCTCGGCGGGCTTCAGTGGCCGCTTGACCTTGGGCAAGCAATCGTGGCCGCTCACCGGGAAGTTCCCGTATTCCAGCGATGACACGCTCTACTCGAGTGACGTGCCGCTGTCGCTGGGTGGCAATCCCGAGTCTGCATTCCTCAGTCTGACAGTCTCGAGTGATCAAGGTGTCTCAGGAAATTTGCAGATTTCGTCCACCGGCCAGCGTGTGCTATTCCATGCCTACCGGCATCGGTCATCTACGGAGACTGCCGGGCGCTACAACGGAGGCATCGTCACCAACGAACTGCAACGCGGCATCACCACGCCGATCCCCGAAGGCCGTGGCTTCGTCTCCCTGGTCGTGAATGCAGCAGGTGCCGTGACCGCAACGGGGCGCACCGCCGATGGCGCGGCCTTCACCAGCAGCACTGGCTTGACCGACGTGGGCGTGCCGCTGTTCGCACCGCTCTACGGTGGCGATGGCAGCGTGATGGCGCGTTTCGATGTCGCCGATGATGAATGCGCTGGCTCGGTCAGCTGGCGCAAGGAGGCGAGCCCGGACGATGCCGCCTTCCCCGAGGGGTGGGACACGCTTTACGCTCAAGCCAAGGGCAGTCGTTATCGCGCACCTGCCTCCGGCCAGCGGTTGTTGGGAGCACCAGTGCGCACGCCGAATGGCGTGCTTGTCTTCACGGCTGGCGGCCTGACCAGGCCTGCGACGATGCCTTTGACCCTGAGCCAAAGCGCCGTGCGGCCTGCTCCGCTGGCAACCAGTCCGAAGTCCTTCAGCCTGTTGATCAATGCCGCTACGGGCCAGTTTAGCGGCAGCTGCTTGCTCGGCACGCCTGCGCAATCGACCTCGTTCCACGGCTTGATCGTGCCGAGTGCAGATGAAGGCATCGGCCAGTTCGTGCGCGGTCCGCAGAAGATCAGCGGCGACCTTTCGCTGCGCTAGCGGCCCCTGAGCGCGCCATTGACTTATCGGGAGCAGAGTGGGACAGAACGCGCCCCCATGCTTTCCGTCTCCGGTCTCGAAAAAACTTACGCAGGTCGCACGCTGTTCAGCGACGTGTCCTTCCACATTCAGCGCGGCGAACGCATTGGCCTTGTCGGTCCGAACGGCGCAGGCAAGTCCACCTTGTTCGCCATTTTGCTGAAGGAACTGACGCCCGACGATGGCCGTGTCATCTGGGAGAAGAATGCGAGCATCGGATTCCTGCCGCAGGAGTCCGCGCCGGTGGGAAATGAGACGGTGCTATCGCTCGCGCTGAGCCATGTGCCGGAGCACTCGCATTGGGAGGCGGAGCCCAAGGCGAAGTCCATCCTGCGTGGCCTCGCCTTCCGCGAGAGTGATTTTGAGCGCAGTGCGAAGACCTTGTCCGGTGGTTGGGTCATGCGTGCGCACTTGGCGCGCTTGCTGGTGCAGGAGCCGGATTTGCTGCTGCTGGATGAGCCGACAAACCATCTCGACCTTGAATCCCTGATCTGGTTTCAAGATTACCTCATGGGCTATCCCGGTGCGATTCTCATGATCTCACATGACCGCGAGTTCTTGAATCAGCTCACGGATGTGATCCTGGAGATCTCTCGCAGCAAAATCTTCCGCTACACCGGCAACTACGACAGCTACGTCGGGCAGAAGGAAGCTCGCGAGCTGCAGCACGAGGCCGCGTATGCGAACCAGAAGCGCGAGATCGCCAAGCTGCAGACCTTTGTCGATCGCTTCAAGGCCAAGGCCAGCAAGGCGTCCAGCGCGCAGAGCAAGATGAAGATGATCGACAAGATGGACGTGCTAGACGCACCTGAGTCACGCGAGAAGACAGTGAAATTCCGCTTCCCACAGCCGCCGCGTAGTGGCCTGAAGGTCATGACTGTGAAGGGCTTGCAGTTCAGCTACGGTTCGACGCCCGTGTATGAAGATCTGGATTTGGAAATCGAACGCGGTGCCCGCACCGTGCTGGTTGGTCCGAACGGCGCGGGCAAGTCCACGCTGCTGAAATTGCTCGCCGGAGCGCTGCAACCGAAGGGCGGCATGCGTGAGCTGGGGCACAATGTGAAGCTAGGCTACTTCGCCCAGTATCGCATGGACACGCTGAACCCGAAGCACACGGTGCTGCAGAGCGCGCTCGACAGCGACAAGCCGGTGCCGGAGGTCGCGGCCCGCAGCATCCTGGGCTCGTTCTTGTTTCGAGGCGACGATGTGTTCAAGCCCGTGGGCATCCTCAGCGGTGGTGAGAAGAGCCGACTTGCGCTGGTGAAGCTACTGCTCGATCCGCCGAACTTCCTGCTGATGGACGAGCCGACGACGCACTTGGACATGGGCAGTATCGACGCACTCATCGGCGCTCTGGAGCCGTTCGAGGGCACGCTGGTGTTCATCTCGCATGACGTGCATTTCATCCGCGCCATGGCCAAGAGCGTGATCCACATCGCCGCTGGCCAGCTCACGCCGTATGCCGGCGATTACCAGTATTACCTCGACAAAACCAAGGCCCTGTCCGCCCGCGAAGCGCTGACCGCCAAGCTGACCAATCAGCAGCCGACGAACTGGCAGCCCCAGGAGAAAAAGGCCCCCAGCAAGACCAAGGAACAGCGCCGTGCGGAGACTGAGGAACGCATCGCCCGCACCAAAGTGAAGCGCGAGCTGGAGCAGCGTGTCGCCGCACTCGAAGCCGAGATCATGACCAAGGAGAAGCGCAACCAGGAGATCATCACCTTGCTGCAAGACCCCGGCACCTGGTCAGACAACAACAAGGCCCTCGCGCTCCAGAAAGAGCACGACGAGCTGGACCCGCAGCTGCAAAAGCTGAACGCCGAGTGGGAGCAGAAGCTGAGCGAGCTGGAGCCGTCGCAGGCGAGTGCTTAGCTAGCATCGCCGCCAGCATTGAGCCACTTTTCCCCCAGCGCCTTTCAGTGCGCCCCTCTTCCGCGCATTACCACTGCCACGGTTTTGCACAGGATTACCACATCCAGCCAGTGCGACCAGTTATCGACATACTTCAAGTCGAGCGCGACCCATTCGTCGAAGTTCTTGACGCCATTTCGTCCGCTGACTTTCCATCGGCAGGTGAGACCGGGTTTGACGCTCAGGCGGCGGCGCTACGCGTGCTTCTCGATGCGTTCGATCTCGTACACCGGCAGCGGGCGTGGGCCGACGAGGTCCATCTCGCCACGCAGCACGTTGGGCAGTTGCGGCAGTTCGTCGATGCTGAATTTGCGCAGGAATTGGCCGAAAGGGAAGATGCGCGGGTCGTTGCGGATCTTGAAAACGGGGATTTGAATCGAGATCACGGAGCGGCTAGGCACTTCCCAGCGGAAAAAACGACGATGGCACCCACGATCGTGCCCATCCAGACCAGAGTGCTAGCCAGCTCGCGCAGGCATTGCACGGGGCTCTTGTGCAGTAGGTGGTTGTAAAAACCGCGCGCCTCCAGCCGATCGGCGTGAAGGGCACTAGCACCGCTGCGACCCAGAAGTCCTTGAACGGCGGAATCACTTCCAGGTTCGGAAACCAGCTCCGCAAAACATAGGCACGGACGACATACAAAACCCACAGGCTGGTGGCAAGAATCGCGCTGTCGGCCAGTTCGGTAAGCTGCAAATTGATTTCCTGCCTGCGACCAAGCATAGTTCCAGAGGTCTCCAAGGGTTCGAGATAGTTTCATCTTCCTGATTGTTATAAAAGTTCTAGTAAATGCCACAAATTATTTCCTCAAAAAACCTGCTGCTCTCCACGCGCCCGCTCACCGTGGGCGTCATCAGCCAGCCGGAAACGCTCGCTGCCACGCTAGCGCAGAACCCAGCGCAGCGGGCCGCTGCCTGCGACCTATTTGAGCTGCGGCTCGACTTGCTGAAGCTGGACCCTGCTGAACTGCGCGCTGCGATCCCCAAGCTGAACCTGCCCGTGCTGCTGACGGCGCGGCACCCAGCCGAGGGCGGGCAGGGGACGGCGGCGGCGGCGGGGCGCATCGCCATGCTGGAATCTTTGCTGGATTTGGCTTCGCTGATCGACATCGAACTGCGTAGCGCGGGCGACATGCGGGGCCTCATGCAGAAGGCGCGCGGGCTGAGCGTGGGCGTGGTGGGCAGTTTCCATGACTTCCAGGCGACGCCAGGCGACGAGATCCTCGGCGGGGCCATCGAAATGGCGCAGACTTTCGGCTTCGACGCAGTGAAACTGGCCACCTATCTGAACACGACGGACGACCTAATGCGGCTAATGAAGCTGCTCACTTCGCATCGCCGCCTGCCTATGTCGCTCATGGGCATGGGGCCGCTGGGACGACTGTCCAGGTTGGCACTTTCCAAGCTTGGCTCCCTACTAAACTATGGTTACCTTGGAGAGTCCAACGCGCCCGGCCAGTGGCCCGCGGCCAAGCTCAAAGAACTTCTCTCCGAACTGTGATGAATCCTATCCGCGCTTCGCTTCTCCTCATGTTGGCCGTCACCTTGTCCGGCTGCAAAGACCCGAAATGGGAGGCCGAAGTCAAGTGGCGCGAGGATCAGGTGAACGCCATGGAGACCGAGATAGCCACCCGCGCCAAGTTCTTGGAGAACGACCGCAAGGCCTTCAAGTCCAAGGAGGACGAGGTGAAGCAGCAGCTTGATGGCATCCTCAGGCGCGAGCAAGAGATCCGGCAATACGAGCAAGGTGTTCTGCAGCGCGAGAAGCTGCTAGAGGAAAAAAAGAAGCAGCTCGATGCGCAGGAAGCCGAGCTCAAAAAAGGCCTGGCCAAGCTGGAGATCAAACGCAAACGCGGCCCCGTGCCCGCCACCACTGCCCAGCGTATCCTGGTGCTCGATCCGGCGCAGGATGAGGTGCTATTTGAGCGCAATGCGGATCTGAAGGGAGCCATCGCCAGCACAACCAAGGTGCTGACCGCCATTTTGATCATTGAGGCTGGCAACCTGGACCAGATTGTGAAGATCCAAGACCGCGACACGCGATGCGCGCCGGTTCGTATCGGTCTGAAAGCGGGCCAGGAATACACCCGGCGGGATCTTTTGACCGCGCTCATGGTGAAGAGCAGCAACGACATCGCCCAAGCCCTGGCGCGCGACAATGCAGGGTCCGTGGAAGCCTTCGTGGTGAAGATGAACGAGAAAGCCAAGGCCATGGGCTCTGGCGATTGCCTGTTTATCAACCCGAACGGTCTCCCTCCAGTCGATGGCCAGCCCGCCCCGTATTGCTCTGCACGCGACCTTGCTTCGATCTGTGAGTTTGCCGACACCCTGCCCGACCTGCGCGCCATGGTGCGCCTGAAGAGCTATGTCTTCAACAAACCCGATGGCAAAAGCGTGCTCCTGGAGAACACCAACCGCGTGCTCAAGAGCTGCGATTACTGCGACGGCATGAAGACTGGCTACACGCAGGCTGCTGGCTATTGCCTCGTCGCCACGGGGGAACGCGGTGGCAAACGCCGCATCATCGTCGTGCTCAACGGCACGCAAGGCGGCGTCTGGAAAGATGCGCAAGCGCTGCTCGACTGGGCCTTGAAAGCCTAAGGCACCCTGCATCACGTCTCGCCCGCGCTGGCTTCATCTCGGGGTAAGGTAAATCCCTTATCCATCATAAGCAGCAATTGTTCTCATTTTCTGCTTTGAAAGGGCCAGATTCGGCTTCTGCGACGTTACGGTTACCGTGCCCACATGAGGTTTCGTTTTCACTCCTTCACCCGACTTTGCTTTCCGCTCCTGGCGCTTTCTTTCATGCCAGTCGCAGCGGTAGAAGGCACGGTTTCCTATAATTTTGAAGTGCGGCCGATCCTGGCGTCGAAATGCTTTTCCTGCCACGGCAGCGACCCTCGGAATCGCAAGGGTGACCTGCGCCTGGACACCTTCGCCGATGCGACCGCATTCGCGATCAATCCGGGCAAGCCGGACGAAAGCGAAGTGCTGCTGCGCGTGCTGAGCACCGACCCGGATGAAGTGATGCCGCCGCCTGAGAGGCATCAAGAGCTGACCGCTGCCCAGAAGGACGTGCTGCGCCGGTGGATCAGCGAAGGGGCCGAGTATGAAACGCACTGGGCCTTCGTGCCTCCGGCTGAAATTTCCGCGCAGAGCATTGATGAAATCGTCGATGCCAAGCATCAAGCGA
>CAXNNN010000074.1:0-11078 GCA_964203095.1 Verrucomicrobiaceae bacterium
ACTTTTTCCGTATCATGGGGTGTGCCGCCGCGGCAGGCGGCAAGGTTTTCCATGCCAATTATGGCGGTCCTGAAGCACGGCTGACAGGCTGGCACGGCGGACGACGTGGCTTTGAAAGCGAGGGCTAGTGGATGACGCGCTTCCCTCAGGATGGAGTGCAGCTCCCTGAATCACCAATACATCCGAGGCAGAACTTCAATGGGCTAGACATCTGGCCCTGGGACTGGGGCGGCATCGAAGTCGCCGATGCACAGACCAAGGATGGCCAAACCGTGGCCTGGGCGGCGGATTGCATCGGAAAGCACAAGTCGAACCAACCTTTCTACCTGACCGTGGGTATCTACCGGCCGCATTCACCGTGGTATGCCCCGAAGGCCTACTCAAAAAACACGATCATCGCGCTGACCAGTGACCACGGTTGGTATTTGGGAGAGAAGAACATATGGCATAAGGGTAAGCTCTGGGAGCGTGCCACGCACGTGCCTCTGACCCTCTTTGCTCCCGGCGTGACACGGGCGGACAGCGTCAGCGATCAGCCGGTGAGCTTGATTGATTGGTATCCGACATTTACAGACCTCGCGGGCTTGGCGAAGCCAGATCACCTGGACGGCGAGAGCCTGCTCCCGCTGCTGAGCGATCCCTCGGCCCAACGCGCACGGCTTGCAATCACGGCGATGGGAGGCGAGGGCAAGGCAAGCTACTCAGCCCGCATGGACCGCTGGCGCTACATTCGCTAAGCCAACTAGAGCGAGGAGCTTTACGATCATCAGGCCGATCCAAACGAATGGACGAATCTGGCCGACAAGCCTGAGCTGACGCCAATCAAGCAAGCGTTGGCCGGATTCTTCCCAAAGAGCTGGCACAATGCCCGTAGCTCACTGAGTCAGCTCGGTCGCGTGCAGGTGGACGATAGCAGCCTGCTCTAAGCCTTGCAGCCGCATGATCCTTGAGCGGAGTTGATGCGCCTAACCTGCTGAATCGTGGACTGAATGTGGAAGCATCCTTCGACTATGTGCCAGCGATTGATCAAGACAGCACGCTGATGCTCTAGGGTGACCGGCAGCATGAGTGGGTGCTGCACTTGGTGGCGGGCAAGCAAACGTTTAGCATCATCCACAACAGTCAAAAGACCTCCGTGAGCACGAACGCGCTGGTCCTGCGACTGTGCTGGCGATGATCGCAGGCAATGGCACTGTGGCGCTCTCCGTGCGAGGCGTCAGCGAGAACATTGAGCGGGCACCGTTCCCCGCCGGGTTCCCTGTTCAGTAGGCATCAGACTTGGAAGCGACAACGAGCTTCGGTCCGTTCAAGAACGCGGAGTATCCAAACAGCACCCCCTTTATGGGCCAGTGCAACGGCTGGAAGCTATGGTGCTGGCACCCGATCGAGCCTGCCTTCACTTCTTTTTCTTTGCAGCACCAAACAGGCGGCTGAAAAAGCCTTGCTTCTCCTCTGCATCACCCGTGACCTCCGACGCCTGTTTGCTGGGCGTTAGCGGCTGGGAGGGCGGCGAGATTTTTGCCAAGGGCGTAGCGACGGGAGCAAGCGCGGCTTTAGGCTTCAGCCAATCAGGCGCGACCTCGCACACGGGCGACCACTCCGTCATGGCTTCATGCCAGACAAGGGTATCGCCCGCGATTTCGCCACGCTGCAGACGACCTGCTAGATCATGCTCCAATACAGGCCCCTGACTGATGCCCTCCTTTTCGAAATACCAGTTCATGTCAGCGCAGGCGTTTGATGCGGATGTCTTTGAACTGGCCTATGGCAGCGGTTTTTATCTGCCACTCGAAAGCGATGACGCCTTCCGACATACGGCCGCGACCCTCGTCAACGAACTCGCACACTTGCTTGCCATTGATGAACTGCTTGATGAGATTGCCTTCGGCCAGAATGCGCAAATCATACCACTCGTTCGTTTTCATGGCATTCACGACCGCGAGCCCTTCAGGAAAGATATCGGCCTGGGGCTCCAGTACGGCCTTCTTCACATCAGGATGATCTTTGACTCGGACTCGTTCGCCGACCTTGGCAAGCTCTGACCGGGCAGCGGCTTCCCGGACAGCTCCCAGGCGCTGTTTCTGGCCAAAATCCAGCTCCATCAGATAGCCACTCAAAGCGACGCCGTCGTCGCCGCGCCCCGTGATCGAGCTACGGTAATGGACGCCGCAGTTGGTGCCGCCGCTGGCCTTGAACTTGAGCGACAGATCGAAGTCCCCCACGGTGCCATCCTTCCAAACGAGGTTGCAGAGATTGGTGCTGGGTGAATTCGAGTCGCCTTTCACCGTCAGAGCGCCGTCTTTGACCGACCAGTATTTGCTGCTGCCTTCCCAGCCTCCAAGGTCGCTACCATTAAAGATACTGCGCTCTTCTCCCAGTGGGAAGTCGGCCAACTTCACATTCTTGGTCGGATTCAAGGCACCCGGCTTGGGAGCGTTGAAATAGTGCTCGCGCAATTCTTTGTCGAGCAGGAGGGTTTGGTCCTCCTTTTGAGCGGTCGATAGCAGGACCACATCTGCGATCAGGCCGCTATACATGCGGGTGCGATCCGAGCCATCGCCACCCAACTCTAGATCAAAAAGAGCTTGGGAGGGTGCATTGACCTTGCCAGTCGCACGATGAGTGCTGCCGCAGTGATCGCGCGTGCGCAGCTGCACCTCGTCGCTCACTGGGTTCCAAATGAGGATGGCGACCGAGGGCAGCGTTGCGTCGACAAACGAGGACGTGAGTTTGGTGCTGCCGGACGGCGACTTGAACTCGGCTTCAAATGCCTTAGACGAGTTCACGCTCAGGGTGACTTGGCCCTGACCACCATCGGTGAGCAGCGTGACCACGCGGCATGGTATGTGACTGCTGTTCGCCTGCATAACTACAGCAAGAGTCATCCCCGGTGGTGAAGGCGGAGTGCCCTTGCCGAAGGGGAACAATTCGTTGCCTTTGGCAGGCTGATAGGTGCGTAGGGACACTGGCCTGCCCGATTTATTCACGAAGCGCAACGCTGTGCGCCCGTCTTTGATGCCGCCATCTGGGGTCGACCAGGACACGCGCTCAGGACTGTAGTCGGGCTTGAGTTCGCGACTCGCGAGCGCGTTGTTGCCACCGCGTTTAGCCAAATCTTCCCAAAGCGAAATCACCGTTCCGCCGTCGACCGTCCCAGATGGCACGCTGCCCGTGTAGCCGCGCGTTGCAGTGTTGGCGATGAAGTGGGCTACCCGCATATGGTCGGGAATCGGGAACCCTCGGTCGGATGGAAAGAGGCTTTCATCCACGTTGCCGACCTGCAAAGTGCTCATGGGAACCGCGCCCAAACTCGCCGTGGAAGCCTTCTGTCTGCGGCTGCCACCAAAGACCATCCACAGCAGCAACGGAAATGCGACCGCCACCCCGATGACCATGAATTTTCTCTTCTTCGTAGCCTCCAGCGCTCCGGCGGGCGCTGCCACCCGAGCCGGCTGCCTCCCTGCGGACGCTGATCGCTGCGATTGTGGCGCACGTGCGACAAGGGAGTCTGGCACACGAATGGCTACAGGGATGGATGCCGACTCAGGTTGCACCGCTGTCACGGGCACCGACGAGCTGGTGATGTGAGGCTGGGGGTAGTAACCAAGCGTCACCGGCACATTGCTCGTGGTGTGCTGGTAGATCGGGACAGTAGCGGTCGGGTTGTAGCCTTGTGGAGGATAGCCTGGCATGGCTCCGTAGCCATAGTTGACCGGCATCCACGGCATCATGTTCGGCGCGGGCGGCAACTTCTCCCAAGCGCGGAATTCCTCGATTGCCTGCTGCGCATTGGCCGGACGGTCATCCGGTTTGCAGGCCATTAGGCGCATGACCCAATAGGTGAGCCACTGCGGCAGATGCGGACACAACTGGTTGAGCGGGACTAGGTCATGGTCGATGTGCTTGTCGATGACCTCGTTCACCGACTTGCCATCGAAAGCCTTGCGCGCTGACAGCGCCTCATAGAACACGCAGCCCAGCGCATACAGATCCGTGCGGACATCCGTCGGCTCGCGCGACAGCTGCTCTGGGGCCATATAGTAGATGGAACCCATGACGCTACCGGCTTGATCTTCCGTTTGCTTGCGTGCGATCAATCCAGAACGCGCGAGACCAAAGTCGATAATCTTGGCCTGGAATCGCCCGCCGGGCAGACGTTCGACTTTGATATTCTCTGGCTTCAGGTCGCGGTGGAGAATGCGCAGGCTGTGCGCGGCCAGCATCGCCTCCAGCGTCTGCTCGGCCAGTTGCTTGAAGTCCTCCTGCATCATCGGGCCGTGCTGGATCGTGTCCGCCAGATCCGGCCCTTCGAGCAATTCCATGACAATGAACAAGCCCTCCTCATCCGTGCTGACATCGAAAATGGTAACGATGTTAGCATTGCGCAATGAAGCGAGCGTATCAGCCTCGCGGCGCAGTTCCTCGGCCGCAGGATTGGTCTCGGCTTCCGCAGCAGAAAGCAGCCGCTTGATCGCCACCCAGCGCTTGAGTTGCGTATCATAGGCCCGGAAGACAGCCCCATTGCCGCCTGCTCCCAGCTGCTCGTATATTTTGTATCGCTGTTCCGCCATTCCCGGTGCCGTTGTAATAGAGTTATTAAAAGAGTAGCAGGATCGACACACGCTGCCAATGCCGATTGTGGCCCGGGCTGGAATCAATGAGCAAATCAGCGCGGCTGACTCCCCTTTTGACAAAGTTCGTCGGCGGGGCATCCTGTCTTCCCCGCTGGAGCGAACCCCCCGTCGGCCATGCTTTGAAAAACATCCTCTTTGTTTGCACTGGAAACACCTGCCGCAGCCCGATGGCAGAGGGGTTATTCCGCGAACTGGTGAAGGATCGCCCGGACTACGCCGTCGGCTCGGCAGGCGTGGCCGCCATGAATGGCCAGAGCGCCAGCCAGCACACGGCAGACATCTTGAAAGAGAAGGGCGCAGACCCGAGCATCTTCCGCAGTCGCGCGATCACGCGCGGCCTCGTGCAGCAAGCCACGCACATCTTCGCCATGTCGCAGCATCACCTCGCTGCATTGGAGAATGAGTTCCCTGAAGCCGAGGGCAAGGCCTATCTTGTCAGCGAATTCGCTGCCGAGGATATGCTACGCAATCAAGACGTGACGGACCCCTTTGGCGGCCCGCGTCGTTACTACGATGACACGCGCTGGATGCTGGAGAAGCTCTTGCCCACCGTGCTGGCCTACATCGAACAAACCACCAAGCCCAAACAACAAGCATGAGCCAACGCATCGCTATCGGTTCCGATCATGGAGGCGTCGATCTGAAGGACGCTGTCGTCGCCAGCCTGCGCGCCCATGGGCACGCAGTGGATGATCTCGGCACCCACGGCCACGGCAGCGTGGACTACCCCGACTACGCCGATCTCGTCACCGCCCGCGTGCTCAACGGTAGCGCAGACGCAGGCATGTTGGTCTGCACCACGGGTATCGGCATGAGCATCTCGGCCAATCGCCATATCGGCATTCAAGCCAGTCTCGTGGGCGACGTCGAAACGGCCAAGACCACGCGCGAGCACAACAACAGCAACGTGCTGGTGCTCGCAGGCAAGACTACCTCCCCTGAACTCGGTGCGCAGATTGCCGAGGCCTGGCTCAACACTCCTTTTGCTGGTGGCCGTCACGGGCGCCGCGTCGATAAAATGAACATGAACAAGACCCCCAACGACATCCTCGAAGCCACCGACCCCGCCATTGCCGAGATCATTCGCGGCGAGGCCCATCGTCAGCAGAACAACATCGAGCTGATCGCCAGCGAGAACTTCACCTCGCCCGCCGTCATGGCCGCGCAAGGCTCCTGCCTGACCAACAAGTATGCCGAAGGCTACCCCGGCAAGCGTTGGTATGGTGGCTGTGAGGAAGTGGATAAAGCCGAGCAACTCGCCATCGACCGCGTCTGCCAGCTCTTCGGGGCCAAGTATGCCAACGTGCAGCCACACTCCGGCTCACAGGCGAATGCCGCCGTTTACTTCAGCGTGCTGCAACCCGGCGACAAGGTGCTGGGCATGAACCTCGCCCACGGCGGTCACTTAACGCACGGCAACCCCGCCAACTTCTCCGGCCGCTTCTACAACTTCTGCCAGTATGGCGTCAGCCAGACCGACGAGCGCATCAACTACGATGAACTCGCCGAGGTCGCCCAGCGCGAAAAGCCCAAGATGATCACCGCCGGTGCCAGCGCCTATCCACGCATCATCGACTTCGCGAAGATGAGCGAGATCGCCAAAAGCGTTGGCGCTTACCTGTTCGTCGATATGGCGCACATCGCCGGGCTTGTTGCTGGCGGCGCGCACCCGAACCCGATGGAATTCGCCGACTTCGTCACCAGCACCACGCACAAGTCCCTGCGCGGGCCTCGCGGCGGCATCATCCTGACCAACCACGAAGACCTGATCAAGAAGATCAACAGCCAGGTCTTCCCCGGCGTGCAAGGTGGTCCGCTCATGCACGTCATCGCTGCCAAGGCGGTGTGCTTCCTGGAAGCGCTGAAACCCGGCTTCGCCGAGTATCAGAAGCAAGTCGTCAAGAACGCCCAGGCCCTCGCCGCTGAACTCAGCACGCTCGGCTACCGCATCGTCAGCGGCGGCACTGACAACCATCTCATGCTTGTCGATCTGCGTCCGAAGAGCCTCAACGGCAAGATTGCCAGCGAGACCCTCGATCACGCCGGCATCACCGTGAACAAGAACGGCATCCCCTTCGATACCGAGAAGATCACCCTCGGCGGCGGCATCCGCATCGGCACCCCGGCGGTCACGACTCGTGGCATGAAGGAAGCCGAGATGAAGCTCATCGCGGGCTGGATCAACCGCGCGCTCGAGAACAAGGACAACCCGGCCGTGCTCGCCGAGATCAAAGCCGAAGTGGCCGAGATCAACGAGCGCTTCCCGGTTCCTTAAGTTTTCCGTGATGAGAGCCCACCCCAGATAATCTGTTTCGCATCATGGACTTCATCACGGTAAGCCATGATGCGAACAAGATTGTCGATGCAAAGTCGCAGGCGATAGCCGACGCCAACGCTGCGCTGGACCGTTGGTTCTCTGGTGAGCGTCGTGTTCTTTACCCACAGTTTGCTGATCAGTTTTTGTTCTTCAAAGATGAAGTCAGCAAACGAATCGAGCCTATTCTGGCAGGCCCCCATGATCATCAACATGTAGCTTTGTTAGCACACCTGCTTCTCTTGCTTGGCGAGGAGATGTGGAAGGACGCGGCATTACGCACGCTTCAGAAGGGAAGCACAAAAGATAAAATATGTCTGCTACAAGAACTGAGCGGTGAGTTGTTTGTCGATCAGATCAAAGACCCCACAGCAATGCGAAAGCGCATTGGTGACAAATTATTCCTCGCTATTGTTGTCAGTGCCCATAGTGAAGATGGTTGGCTATTCCGTGCAGCAACAAGGGTGATTGTAAAATCAGCCTTTGAGACATCCGAACAAACTGTTACTGCGGCGATTTTTGCATCACCACGGCAAGTTGAGGCTGTAGCAATGCTCATCAACGACTTGATTGAGCGCAGACAACTAAAGCAAGCCACCCTTGATCTATGTTGCAGCGTATTGGATAAAAACAGGCATTCTCTCTTCTCTGACTTTCCTTGCGATGCAAGGCAGCTAGAGCAATTGGAATGGAATGCGGTGCAAGGCATCGCGACTTGCGCAGCCCATGGCAGCCCAGAAGTAAAGCGAGCTAGCAACATCGCTGCTACCCAACTCTTTGAACTTTGGAAATCCAATGGCACCAAGAAGCAGAGGGACATGCTGCCCTATCTCGCAGTGGCCATTGGAATCACTGCCGAACACGATCAATTGCAGTGGCTCTGGAAACGCTATCCAACTGAGTGCAGCAGCAGAAGTGCCGAGGGGTTTTTGATTGGCTTGGTGAGGATTGCAGGAGCCGACGGTCGAAGAGAACTCATCGAAGCGCTCCAAGATCCCAAAAGGCGCAAGTATGCTTGGCTGGCTTGTGCCCAAGCACTCAAGGAAACGCACGATGACGAGATCATCGAGATTATTGCCCAGACTTCGGATTCCGTTTCAGGGTCTGGACTGCTCCGACGATCTGCCATGCTACTCCCCGCCGCTGAAGCTATTCGGGCCATCGGTGGGGCATCCGCCGACAAGGCCATCGACAGAATGCAGGGCTCGCTCGATGACTACGATTACAGGGAACTAACGAAGCATCGCAACACGGGAACGCTATATGAAGTCGCAAAAAAGGCCGAACAGTTGGGCCTGATTGGCGCAAAGACCGTAAACGAAAAAGTTCGCCGGTAGGAGAATTTCTGCCAAGTAACCAGCCTCGCACACCTTTTCTGGTTGGATGGCAAAAGCGCGACTGTCAGTAGCCTTGATACGGGTGAATTGCTCTACCAGTCAATGCTCATTGATTTCAAGAGGGCCAGCAACGGTATCTTTTCTCCCACCTTCCCTTCACAATCATCCACAGAGGAAGCGGGCGACTACAAACTACGTTTCTTGCATGGCGGATTGCTATATGAGGCAAAACTCAGAGGTGATATCGAGGGAGCCAATGGTCTGACTTATGATGCTCAGTCTTTCGTTTCGGTGATCAATAAGGCATTGGCAGATGCAGGAACGAAAGAGCGATTCATCGGCATCAACAACAGATGCGGAGATCGTCCCTTCGTCTTTGCTGACCCCGCAGTTCTACTGCCATTCGCTGATAAACATCACGTTACTTTGCTACCAACTGATCTGTGGATGAGCTGACAGTGGTCAGTGAGCTTTAACGATAGATCGCCACCAAGAGCACCACGGCCACGCCATGGCGGAAGCTCACAATCGCGCGCGGCAACTCTTCACAATACTCTGCGGTCGGCTTTTGGCTGGGTCGTAATGAGTCTGATAAGGAGCATTCCCTCTTTATTTCCACGACAGCGCACCCAGTGTTTAGGTCCCCCATGAAATTCCCCACTTCACTCATCGCCTTGCTGCTCCTGGCTTCGAGCAGCGGCATCTCTGCCATCACGGTGCAAGAGATGACCCAGCGCCACAAGCCGCTGCCGACGGTGGCGGAGAAGGATCTGCCGCCGATGAAGAACCAACCGGAGGCGTTCTCAGGCGTGGTGAAGCATGATGGGCTGCATGGGCAGACATGGGTGCGGTTTCCCTTTGTCGAGAACCCGGGCAGCTTCGGCATGGATCGTCAGGGTCGACTTTTCGTTGCCGAGGTAAATCGCTTCTGGCAAGGCGTGCCGGACCTGCGCGGGGTGAATGAGTTCATCCGTGGCGACTTCCAATCCCAGACGGTGGAGGACCGTGCAAAGCTGTATGCCTCCATCCCAGGTCGTTTCCCGGAGGGATTCTTCACCAACACCGCCGACCGGCTGATTCGTCTGGAGGATCGCGATGGCAATGGCGCGGCGGATCATCGCACGCTGTTCAGCGATCAGTTTCATCAGCCGTTGGATGGCATCGGCTTCTCCGTGCTGCCCGAGGATGACGGCGTTTACTTCACCTGCATCCCGAACCTGTGGAAGCTGACGGACAAGAACGATGATGGCGTCGCCGACCAGAGTGAAGCCTTGGTGACGGGCTTCGGCGTGCGCGTGTCCTTCATCGGTCACGACCTGCATGGCATCATCCGGGGGCCAGACGGGCGCTTGTATTTCTCTACCGGTGATCGCGGCTATCATGTCACGACAAAGGAGGGCCGCGTCTTCTCTGGGCCGGGCACGGGGGCCATCTTCCGCTGTGAATCAGATGGCAGCGGCTTCGAGGTCTTCTGCAAAGGCCTGCGCAATCCCACGGAGCTGGCCTTTGACGAACTGGGCAACCTTTTCACCTTCGACAACACGGGCGACATCGGCGACAAGGCGCGCATGGTCTATGCGCTGGAAGGCACAGACTCGGGCTGGGACATGCGCCATCAATCCGCGCACCAGTATGTCGGCTCGCTTGATTGGGAGGAGTTTCACCCTGCGAAATCCATGTGGGTCGCAGAGAAAATGTTCGCCCCGTTCAATGGAGAGCAGCCGCAGTGGGTGTATCCGCCCGCCGCGAATGTGGCGCGCGGACCTTCCGGCGTGACTTATGCCACGGGCGACGCCGTGCCTGCTGATCTGCGTGGGCACTTCTTGCTGACTGACTACGGTGGCGCGGTCACGAGTTGCAACCTGCTCGACATCGCGGTGAAGCCCACCGGCGCGGGCTACACCATCGCTAGCGACCGATCCATCGCCACCGGCGTGGGCATGAGCGATGTGGAAGTGGGCTTCGATGGCAAGATCTACATCTGCGACTTCGGTGGCGGCTGGAGCATCAATACCAACGGGGCGATTCATACCCTGACGCCCACGGACAAAGCCTTGCAAGTCGCAGGTGCGGAGAGTGCAGCAAAGTTCAAGCGCGGCATGGCCGAAGACAAGGTGCCGCAGCTCATCACGGCGCTGCGGGCCAGCGACAAGCGACTGCGTCAGATAGCACAGTTTGAACTGGTCAAGCGCGGCACTGAAGGCTCGACCGCCCTCACCACCGTGGCCAAGGATAAGGCGCAGCCCATCACCACCCGCCTGCAGGGTGTGTGGGGTCTTGGCCAGATCCTGCGCAAGGGCGAACCTGAGGCGCTGCGGACCTTGCTCGCGCTCACGCATGACGCCGAGGCCGAAGTCCGCGCCAATGCCGCCCGCACGCTGGGCGATGCCCAAAGCGATGAGCCGCGCGCCCGTCTGCTGGAGTTGCTGCGCGATGACTCCGCCCGGGTGCGCTCCCTGGCCGCCATTGCGCTCAGCCGTGTCGCGAAGGCTGGCGACGTGGACGCGATCAAAGCTCTTTATCAACTCACTGCCGACAACGCGAAGACAGCTGTGGACCCGGTGCTGCGCCACGCCTGCCTCTCCGCCTTGGACCGCATCGGCACCCTCGAAAGCGCCATCGCACAGGCGACGAACGCTCAGCGCGAGGTGCGCTTGATGGCACTCCTTTACCTGCGCCGCCACCAGAGCGCTGAGCTGGCC
The DNA here is from genome assembly GCA_964203095.1 of Verrucomicrobiaceae bacterium. Lineage (GTDB taxonomy): Bacteria > Verrucomicrobiota > Verrucomicrobiia > Verrucomicrobiales > Verrucomicrobiaceae > JAEUHN01. Next base: position 10,988 of record CAXNNN010000074.1, read on the forward strand.
CGCTTCCTGACCGATGCCGATGCGCAGATACGCACCGAAGCCGTCCGCGCGATCTATGACACCGCTGCGGTGGACACCACGGCGGGCGATG
>CAXNNN010000075.1:0-10874 GCA_964203095.1 Verrucomicrobiaceae bacterium
CCTCTCAAGGCCTTCCAGCTCGTGCAGAAAGCCGCTACCAGTGGCATTCCAGTCGCCGCCTTCCGCCTCGGTTCCTACTACCAGCAGGGCCTCGGCGTTGCTCAGGACATCGTGGCTGCTGCCGCATGGTTTGAGCGCGCTGCCAAGGCTGGCGTGCCTCAAGCCCAGCTCGTTTACGGTGTAATGCTGGAGAACGGTTCGGGTGTTGAGCCGAGCATTGCAGCTGCTGCCGCCATGTATGAAAAGGCCGCAGATCAGGGCAATGCCCAGGCCATGGTTAACCTCGCTCAAATCTATGAGCGCGGTGCTATCGGTGGTTCTAAGAACCCCGCTCGTGCTTGGGAGTATGCCTCCCTCGCTGTCGACGCCTCCAATGGCGACGCCAAGGCCAAGGAGTATCGCGACACGATCGCCAAGGGCATGAGCAAGGCCGAACTCGAAAAAGCCACCAAGAGCTACGAAGAGAAAAAGGCCAAACTGACGGCACCTGCCGCTCCAGCTGCCTCTGCACCCTCGTCCGGTTCAGGCTCCAGCAAGAGCAAGAAGGACAAATAAGCCAGTCCTGCACTAGCAAACTTTAACCGTCTTCGGCCCGCGCTGGAGACGGTTTTTTTATGGTCGCTGTCACGCGGAGCGATGACAGCGACTATCACCCCAGCACTTCCTTCACCACATGCCCGTGCACATCCGTCAGACGGAAGTCACGCCCGGCGTGGCGGAAGGTCAGCTTCTCATGGTCGAGGCCCATCTGGTGCAAAATGGTCGCGTGCAGGTCGTGCATGTGGACCTTGTCCTTCACGGCCATGTGGCCAAACTCATCGGTCTCGCCGTGGGCGAAGCCAGTCTTGAAGCCGCCGCCTGCGAGCCAGACGGTGAAGCCGCCCGGATTGTGATCGCGTCCTGTGCCATTCTTCTCCGAATACGGCGTGCGGCCAAACTCGCCACCCCACCAGACAACCGTGTCCTCCAGTAGGCCGCGCTGCTTCAAGTCCTGCACCAGCGCCCAGACTGGCTTGTCGACATTGGCCGCGTGCTCGGCGTGCTTGGGCAGATTGCTGTGTTGATCCCAGGCGGGGTTATTGGAGTTGTCACTGTAGTTGACCTGAATATAGCGCACACCCTGTTCAGCCATGCGGCGCGCCATTAGGCACTGCCGTCCGAAGTTGTCTGTTGGTTTCTCGTTAATGCCATACATCTTCAGTGTAGCCTCCGACTCCTGGCTGAGATCAAGCGCTTGCGGCGCATTGTGCTGCAAGCGCCAGGCAAGTTCATAGCTGTTGAGCACCGCTTCGTATTCGGTGTCGTGATGCCCGACGCGGGCCATCTGCTCCTGGTTCAGCGACTTCAGGAACTCGAACTGCCGACGCCGCTGGCTGGGCGACATCATGGAGTTTTTCAGGTTCCGAATCGTCGCCTCGGTCGCGGGCATTCCCGCACGTCCGAGAGCCGTGCCTTGGTAGGTCGAAGGTAGGAAGGCGGTGCCGTAGTTGCGTGGCCCGCCATTGCCCATGCTCGGGCTGATGGTGACGAAGGCGGGCAAGTTCTCGTTTTCCGAGCCCAGGCCATAGCTGACCCATGACCCCATGCTAGGGCGGATAAAGTTGGTCGATCCTGTGTGCAGGAACAGCGTCGCCGGACCATGGGCGACGCCTTCGGTGTGCATCGAATGGATGAAGCACAGGTCATCGACCATGCTGGCCATGTGCGGGAACAGCTCCGAGGCCATGTGCCCGGACTCGCCGCGCGGCTTGTGTTCCCAGAGCGACTTCATCACGCGCTGTGTGGCACCCATACCCGTCTTGGCCAGAGTGCGGGCGTCATCGAAGTCCGCCATCTTGCCATCCAGCTTCTCAAGCAGAGGCTTGTGATCAAAGCTGTCCACGTGACTGACCCCACCTGCCATGAACAGGAAGATCACCCGCTTGGCTTTCGGTTGATGATGCGTCAGTGGTGACTGCGAAGCCATCGCCTGAAAAGCGAGCGAGCCAAAGCCGCAGGCAGTGGTCTTGAGAGCTTGGCGTCGGGAGAGCATGGCTAATGAAACGGCGAGAGAGTTTGAAGACTATCATTGGCCTACGAGCCGAGGCAAGCCCTCACTCCACGTGCCGAAAGTCGACGCAGGCGAATAGGCTCTGGAACAGCAGTGACCAGTTCTCTTCGGCCTTGCTTGAGGCATCGGGTTCGCTTTCCGAAGCGCGCACAAAGTCGAGAGCCATCCGCGACTCGCGTTCTGATGGCGCACGTCCCAGTGTCCGCTGGTAGGCGAGCGCCAGTCGAGCAGGATCATCGCTCACAGCCTTGTCAGCGAGCAATCGTTTGGCAGCTTCTCGGCTCTGAATGATGACAAACTCGTGGTTTAGCAAGTAGAGGGCCTGGGGCGAGACAGTGCTGGTGTTGCGCTTGGCGATCGGCTGGTTGTTGCTGTTAAAGTCGAAGGCGTCGAACAACTCCAGCCGCTTGTTGCGAAAGGCTGGCGTGTAGACACTGCGGCGAGTGTCGGTGTACACGTAGTTGTATTCCAGATTGCCGGCAGCCGCGTCGTTGCCGTCCACAGCCTTTGCGTTGCCGACGTTCGGTCCCATGAATGCAGCGTCCAGGGTGCCTGCGGTCGCTAGCAAGGTGTCGCGAATCTGGCCCGCTTCCAAACGCTTGCGATTCTGCCGCCAGAGAAGGCGGTTGTCGGGATCGCGTTGCAATCCGCTGCCTGTCACCATGCTGCTCACCGCATAGGTTCGGGACTCGATGATGTAGCTGATCAGCTTCTTGAGCGACCAGCCGTTGCTCATCAGTTTCAAGGCAAGATGATCGAGCAAATCCGGGTGGCTGGGCTTTTCGCCAGTGACACCAAAATTGTCAGCGCTACGCACTAGCCCCTCGCCAAACAAGTGCATCCAGACACGGTTGGCGAGCACTCGTGCGGTCAGCTTGTTTTGTGGACTGGTAATCCATTGGGCAAGCTGCACGCGACCACTTTGATCTTTGGGCACGGCAGGTGCGTCGCCACGGAAGGCCGCCTGGATATAGCCGCGTGGCACCACTTGGCCGAGGTTGCGAATGTTACCACGGATGTGAATCGGGCTGTCACCCAAGTCTTCGTGCTCTGCTACCACCATGGCCTCGGGGCGTTTGGGGCCGGTTTTCTGTAGCTTCTTGAATTGAGTGTCGAGTGTCTTCACCCGTTGTTCAGCGGCGGCGACCTTCGGGTCTCTGCCGGGGTCGTTCTCTTCTTCAGTGGCGAGTTGATTCAACTCCTCCACCGGTATGAACACGACCGCATCCGCAGTGACATGCCCTGTGGTGCCTTCGTTGCTGACCATGACGTAGCCTTGGCCCCCAGACTCGAAACGAAACTGCCCGAGGCTGACGAAGCGACCATCAATCGAAGGGAGGATGGACTGGTCCACGGTGATGTCTTCCTCGCCATCGGCATGAAGAATGTGCACGGGGGTATTCTCAGCACGGCCCACCGCGCTGGTGTAGGCGAAGCGCACTTCATAGCGACCTGCCTTGGTGATGTTCGGCATGAAGGTGAGGGTCTTCTCACCCTTGCCCATGTTCTCGTCATGCAGGTAGCCATCGCCCACAAAGGTCGGGTAGCGAGTGGAGGGCTTCCATACGCCCACCTTCTTGGCCTGGGCGTCATCCACCACGACTCCTGGCACTTCATCCACGGCGATGGGCCTTGCCTTGCCATCCTTAGGTTCACGTTTGGGCGTGAGTTTTTTCAGGGCCAGCTTGGCAGCATCCAAGTCCTTCGTCAGCGCTGCCAATTGGGCCTCGTGCTGCTGCAGAGTCGCTTCTTCCTCGCCTTCCAAAGGCAGGGGAGCATCGATCCAGTGCGCCACGTTCTCCTTCGGATTGCGGATGACCTTGGTGCTGCGCAGGATGCCCGCCATGGCGTAGTAGTCGCGTGCTGGGATGGGGTCGAACTTGTGGTCGTGGCAACGTGCGCAACTGATGCTCATGCCGAGCAGTGACTTGCCGATGACGTCCAGTTGCTCGTCCACGATGTCCATGCGCAGCAAATCCTTGTCTTGCTCCTCGTAGTTCGTGGGGCCGAGCACAAGGAAACCAGTGGCGGTCAGTTGGCGACGGCGCTGAGCGGCATTTTCAAAAGGCAAAAGGTCACCCGCGATCTGCTCGGTGATGAAGCGATCCAGCGGCACGTCATTGCGAATGCTCTCAATGACATAGTCGCGGAAGCGCCACGCATCCTTGAACGGCAGCGTGCGTCCACCACCGGAAGACTCAGCGAAACGCGAGGCATCCAGCCAGTGCTGTGCCCAATGCTCGGCGAAGGCGTTCGTCGAGAGCAGACTTTCAGACGAAGCCATCTGTGGGTCTTCAGGCAATGGCAGTCCGGTCAGATCATAGGCTAGCCGACGCTGCAAAACGGCAGTCGAGGCATCCGGTGCAGGTCGCAGGCCTTCCTTCTCTAGCGTGGCGAGAATAAAGCGGTCGATGTCGTTGCGTGGCCAAGCTGTGTCCTTCACCACGGGCACGGGTGCCGCTTTGATCGGCTGGTAGGCCCAGTGAGTGGTCGCCGCCGCTTCCGGCCCCGTCTTGGGCTTGCCCACGCTGGCTAGAGTGCGTGGGTCATGGGCACCTTGAGCGATCCATTGAGTGAGCACCTCGACAGCGGCCGCGTCCAGCTTTTGCTTGGGCGGCATCTTTAGGTCGCGATCCGCATAGCTGACCGCCTTCAAGATCAGGCTTTTGTCCACGTGGCCGGGCTGTAGCGCAGGGCCGGAATCACCGCCGATTTGCCAGCCTTCGCGATGGTCCAAGCGCAGGCCGCCTTTGTGCTTCTCGGCTCCGTGGCACTCGATGCAATGCTCCAGCAACAGAGGGCGCACCTTTTTCTCAAAGAACTCCTTTGGCGTGTCCGCAGAAGTCAGCGAGGACGTGGCAATGATGAGCGTGAGAGAGCGGGCGAGCATGACAGGTAAGGCAAAACGCCCCGCTGGGATGTGGTCTTTCCGGGCCGCGAGATCATTGAGACCGGGCTCGGAGCCGAGATCGGACCACACCAAGCGAGTTCGCGGAAGATGATTAACTGGTCTTTACAGCTTGCAATAATTGAACAAGCATCATTATCAGAACATGCTGAGCGAACACACTTCTTCAACGCAAATGCTTCCGATGATCAATGGCCTGCTACCGACTCGCGGCTGTGCGGATAACGCAGCCGGGCAACAGCGCTATTGAAGACGCTTGCCACAGCCAGACTTCCTTTGTGGATGAAGTGCTGGATGTGCCAGGCGTCAATGAACGCGTGTTTTTGCAGGCCCTGGCGAAGCTGCTGGAGCTGCCGTGGTGGGAGGCTGATTCAGACCAGCCCCAGAATCGCAGTCTTCGCCGCTATCTGCCTGCGGATGTCGCACTGAAAAATCGTCTGCTGCCCATCAGCATTGACACCAAGCCTTCCGAGAACGCCGCTCAGGCCATTGACGAAGCTAGCGCAGTGGAGGCGACGGCGTTGCACACCGCCACCAGTGATCCGCTGAGCCTTGTTGCGAGCCAGCAGTTGGCGGCCAGCGTTACCTTGACGGTTGTATGGCACGTCGGCGCGCGCGCAAGCACCGCAGAAGACCTGCAAAAGCTCTATGGCTTGGGTGCAGACACCCTTGAAAAATCCTGCCTGGTCGCGTGGATTGGGGCTCGGAGGACTTGGCTGACGAAGTGACCGTGCTCGACAACGAGCCCGAGGACGAAGAGTCGAGCGTGGTCCGCTTTGTGAATCAAATCATCCGCCGCGGCCTGGAACAGAGAGCGACGAACATTCACGTGGAGCCGCAGCAGGACCACCTGCGCGCATTCGCTACCGCATCGACGGACGGCTCATAAAGCTGCCAGTGCCCGACAACATCAAGGCCTTGCAAGCCAGCGTGATCGCGCGTCTGAAAATCATGGCGCGCCTAGACATCGCCGAGAAGCGCCTGCCGCAGGATAGACGCATCAATTTGGAACTCGACGGCAGCCCGATCGACGTGCGTGTGGCGACGATCCCTTCCATAGAAGGCGAAAGTGTCAGCTTGCGTTTGTTAGGCCAGCAGCAGGTGACCATTGAGTGCCTTGGCATGGCAGACACCATTCGTCCTGTGGTCGATGAATTGTTGAAGCTGCCCAATGGCATCATCCTGATCACGGGCCCGACGGGCAGTGGCAAGAGCACCACGCTGTATGCCTTCCTGACCCAGTTCAGTCAAACGCATCGTCACATCGTGACCATCGAAGATCCGGTGGAATACAAGATGCCCAGCATTCTACAAATCGTGGTGAAGCCGCAGATCGGGCTGACCTTTGCCACGGGTCTGCGTAGCACTCTGCGTGGTGATCCGAACGTTGTCATGTTCGGTGAAATGCGTGACTTGGAAACCACGAAGATCGCGATCCGCTTGGCCTTGACGGTTCACCTAAGCTTTGTTTCTGAGAATGATCGGAATTTTGATAGGCTGATCGCAAGGGGCTGTCTGAGTTATTGCCCTGCTCAACAAGCTGATTCGTCTTCTGGAATAAGCCCTGCGTGACAGGGCTTCTTCATTCATTCTGAAGTGCGCCGAAAATGGGCTTGGCGACGCGGGCGTAAGCGCGAATAGTAATGGTTGCTCAGTCACTAACTACCAAGCACCCATCACCAAATACTTTCATCGTTCGTAGCCGCTAGGGCTCCGCCCTTGTCGCCGTGTTCTGGATGATCGTGGTCATGAGCATGGTGTTGTTTGCCTCGACGAAGCTGCTGCGGTCTGACATGCGATCCGCACGCGTCATGCGTGCCCGCATGTTCGCCAAGCGCTATGTCGAGATGGGCTTAGAAGTGGGAAGGCATCCAGGCATGGAGTTTGACGATCCTTTGCTCAGCCACAGCGGCGGTCGATTCAAACTTCTTCCCCATGGAGCTGCTCCTGCGCACCATGGAGCCAGAGTCGTCGGCGGAGATTGGTCTGACCTCGTTTGAGTGCACCGCGAAAAGCGTCGTCATCCAAGGCCGTGCGCCGGAGATTTCGCCTGCGCTCAAGTTCACCGAGGACATCAAGAGCAGCGAGTTGCTCATGGCCTACCAGTGGGAGGCATCGACGCCGAAGATTGAGAGCGACAACAGCGCCTCATTTGAACTCAAAGGAACTCTGCCGGAGGCCGCGCCATGAAACGTAGCGAGAAACTTTTGCTCAGCGTGTTTGCCATCCTCTTCCTCGCCATCGTGGGCGGGGGATTGCTCACCATTGGCGTGCAGAACTATCAGGGTATGCAGGCTGAGAATGATCGTCTAAAGGATCGCCTCAGCGGCATGGCAGCGACCATCGCCCAAAGCGCCGACTGGCAGAGAAAATCTGACTGGGTCGATCAGCCTATGCCCAAGTTCGCTAGCCATGAAGATGGCGTCCTCGCGTTTGTTCCAGATCGATCAGATGGGGGCGGAGAAGGTAGACGTCAAGATCGCCACGCGTGAGATGCTGCCACGGCCCACGATCCAAGAGGGCGATGAGCTGGGCTATTTCGACAAGGCCTCCGTCAAACTCAGCTTCACCGACGTCAGTGAGCAGGACCTCTTCAAATGGATGCATATGCTGCAGAAGCCCACGTCCTTTATCGGCTTCACCCGCATGCTGATCACGCCCAATGCTCTGGGTAAGACCATCAACTGCGAGGTGGATGTATTTCAGTTCTACCACGAGTCCATCACCCAGAACGTTAGCAGCACCCATTAACATCATGAAACGCACACCTTTCTTCCTCTTCGCTTCCCTCCTTTTCGCGCTAGTTGGTCTGCTGATCGCTCAGGAGCCTGCGCCGCAAGAGCAAATCGCTCGCGCCATCGTCCCCGATGAAGATCCTGCCGAAGCCAACGCGAACTGGGATGCCCCTGTGCGCGTGCCGCTGCTGAAGCACTATGCGAGGCTTTGGACAGACTCGCAGTTCACCACGCGTGCGATGGCCCTGCCAGCGGCCAGTGGCCCCATCTTCACCGACAACCTATCGCTGTCCGGCACCTTCGAGGACAACGGTAAGCTCACCGCCATCCTCATCGACCGCACCACGTTGAACATCGCGCAAGCCCACATCGGCGAGGACAACGCCGAGGGCTTCCGCATCAGCAAGATCGAGCCTGGACCCACTCCCGACAAGATGCGGGTCCAGTTGCAGAAAGGCAATCAAGTCGGCTGGCTCAGCTTTAGCGAGGTCACGCAAGCTCCAGCACCTGCTACGGCACCCAATGCTCTCGCGACCCAAGCGCCCGCTGCTGCCGCCCCCGTCGGCGTGCAAGTGCCGAATCCACTGCTGCCCCCAGTCACGGATTCCATGGCCCCCCGCCATCCCCGAATCAGTCCCGCCCCATGCCAGCACTGAGCGGTGATCCGCCACTGCCATCATCTTGAGGGGGCTATGCCTGGATGGAAGAGTGGCTTTAGTTGTCAGATCACGCAGAGCGGTCCGCCCCTGCTTCTTCATTCTTCGTTTGCGGCACTTGCTGATGAATCGTGCCTCCGATCAGGTGCTTGATGATTCATGCAAACATTTGTCAAAGCGCACCTTTCGAGTCAGTTTTGGCTCGTCATGAAGCCATCCCTCCGAGCATGTCTGCTTTGGTCCTTGTTCCCGTTGCTCCTCGTCAGTTGTGGCAAGGAGGGCTATGAGATCAGTGACGGCAAGGTGATCTGGAATAGTTGGCAGAGTGACGGCCTGTTCGGCAAGTGGTCCGAGTCGCAGGTGGCCGATGCCAAGGGCTTCACGATTATCGAGCCATATCACGAGCCTTGCCCTGGCTATGCGAAGAATGCGCAATACGTCTTTTGCGGCCCATGGGGCTTGGAGGGTGCAGACGTGGCCACCTTTCAGGTCGTGGACAAGTGGGGCGCCCTGGCGAAGGATGCGAAGCAGGTGTATTACCGCACCGATGTGATCGAAGGCGCGGACCCCGTCACCTTCGAAGTCGTTGGGGGAGTGGGGCGAGACAAAGCGGATTACTACATCGGGCCAGCGCCGCTGCGTGTGCGGGACAGGGCGAGCTTCAAGGTGCTGGATGAGAAGGTTTTGGGTAAAGACGATCACATCTGGGCGCATGACAAGCTCGACTACTATGTGGGCAAGCAGCCGACACAGATCGCTGACAGCGGCACCTTCCAAGTAATCCAGTCCTTGTATGCCAAGGATGCCAAACAGGTGTATTTCGGCAGTGCAGTCCTCGCCGGAGCCGACCCGGTCTCCTTCCAAGGCATCGGTGGCGAGTCGGGTGAGTTCGCCAAGGATGCCAAGCATGTTTATTGTCAAGGTCAGGTGGTGGAAGGCGGTGATGCCGCAACCTTTCAGTTGCTTCAATACCGCTATGCCAAGGACAGCCGACGCGCTTACTACTGCTACGACAACAGGATCCCGCCGCTCGCCCTAGCCGGATCGGATGCCAAAACGTTCGAGGTGATCGGACCTTCCTCCCACGGCTTTGGTTATGCCAAGGACGCCGAGCAGGTGTATTCAGGTCCCAACGTCATCGCGGGCGCTGACCCAGCGACCTTTGTGGTGGACCCCAGCGATCCCGAGAAGGCCTCCGACAAGCACCGCCGCTACCAATACGGCGAACCCGTCGAAGAGCCCAAGCCGGCGACGAGTGCGCCGTGATGTGATGGCGACTTAACACACAAGGATTCTAGCCGGGCTGAGCACGGAATCTCAAGCTGCCTATTGAGTCTCGTGAAGTGGTTGCCGTGGCCGCTCCAGCCCATGCGACACGTCCTGTCGCATCAAGACAAGCATCCTGCCTCATTGAGGTTTGCCGGACTTGCTTCAAGGCATCCGATCACGCCAGTAGTCGGGATCGCGACTCGTATGAGCGATGGCCACAATGTGGATACCGTCGCGTTCCTCGTCGTGCCAGTAAACGACATAGTATGGGAACCGCTCCACGAGCACACGGCGTGCTCCGTGATGATGTTTTCTGTGCAGCAAGGGTATCGCTCGTGCACTGACAATGGCGGCTTCTACTTTACTATTGAACCGTCGCGCTAGGTCCGCGCCGCCGCGCTTGCCAAGGTAGAGGGTGGAACACCTTAACTCACATAGCGCTTCCTCATCCCATGTAATCTCGGTCATGGTCGCTATTTCAAGTTGACGATGAGTTCACGCATTTCGGCCATCACTTCTTCGTGCGGTATGCGGCGGCTTTTGCCACTGCGCATATCTTCAATGCGCCGTTCGATTTCGGCTTGCCATGCGGGGCTAAGCTCGATGTCATCGTCATCCACGCTTTCGATGAGGCGCGTGGCGATGCGTGAGCGCTCTTCCAAAGATAAACTCAGAGCGTCTTGAAGCACGGTGTCATAGGTCGCAGTCATAAAGTGAATTTATCCCTGGGCGCGGGATGTTCAAGCGCTGCGATAGGTTGGCGGCTATCATGCGCGGGGCTGGAGTTGCATGTCCCAGTCTCCACATGCTCTCATGACAGTCAGGATGCCTGTCCTACCTCACCTTCAACCGCAGCAACGGCGGCGTCCTTCCACCTTCCTTCGTAGCGAAGGCATGAGCCAAACCATTGCGACCGCTCTCGTCGGTTTCACGGCAGATGATGAAAGTGGCGAGGCCATTGGTGTCCTCGTTGAGGAACTTCGTCAGGGCGGGGCTGCGCACGTTGCGGGTGCCTTTGCTGATGCCTTGAGCGATCTCGAATTTCCCCAGCAGCACGGTGCTCGTGGGGCTGGGCAGATGGCGATCGACTTGGTTCGGGTCGTGAGCCGGTGATTGCTGCCAGGAGAGGCCGAGCTCCTCCCATTCATCGTCGCTTTCGGCGGTCAGGCCATAGACGGCGAAGGTGCTGTCTGGCACCAGTGTGGCGTAGCCGAGGTCGCTGGGTTCGATGGTCAGCACCAGCTCAGCGTCGCTGA
>CAXNNN010000076.1:0-10820 GCA_964203095.1 Verrucomicrobiaceae bacterium
ATGCTGCTCTCGCTCGAAGCTGCATTGCAGTCGGGCAGACTCGGTCTTCAATCCCTTATCGCTGAAGCTGTTCAACTGGGACTTATGAAAGTCATCGACATGCAGCCTGCGGAGGAACCGTTCTTTCGGAATCTGAATACGCCCGCTGACCTCGCTGAAGACAAGTTTGCCGCTGCTGTGCAGATGATTCGCGTGCAGCGCGGAGGTGTCCCAGAGTCATGTGACGATCTCGTCGCACGTGAGGAGCCGCTGGAGATTCGTGTGCAGGGGCGTAACGTCGCCGTGGTCATGCGTACGCCCGGACATGATCGTGAACTCGCAGCAGGATTCCTGCTCAGTGAAGGCGTGGTGCGGCGGACGGATCAGATCCTGGATATCATCAAATGTCCTGGCACGGGGCGCAGCAGGGGCAACATCGTGGATGTGCTCGTCGGCGATGCGCAGGTCAATTGGGAATCGCTCACTCGACACGTGTTCAGCGCGTCAAGCTGCGGCCTGTGCGGTAAGACCAGCATCGACAGCGTGTTCCAACGTTTCCCACCCGTGACGGTGGAAGTGACGACCACGTCCGAGTTGCTGTGGAGTCTCGCCGACAAGGTGCGTGCCGCGCAGGCCACATTCACGAAGACCGGTGGTCTTCATGCCTGCGCGATCTTTGATCTCGAAGGCAACCTGGTCGCCCTGCGCGAGGATGTGGGGCGTCACAATGCGTTGGACAAAATTCTCGGTTACGCACTGCTGCACGACCTGCTGCCCTTTGACCAGCACATCCTCTTTCTCAGTGGTCGCGTGTCGTTCGAGATGATGCAAAAGGCCCTGGCCGCCGGCGTGCCCATCATCGCGGCCATCTCCGCGCCCAGCAGTCTGGCCGTGCAATTCGCTGCTGAATCCAACCAGACGCTGGTGGGCTTTCTGCGTGACCCCAAGCTGAACATTTACACGCATGATCGTCGGATCATTCAGCCTCAAGCCATCAGCCCCCAGTGACCAGCCGCTACTTCGACTACAACGCCACCACACCTCTCAGCGATGCCGCGCGCGAGGCTTGGCTGCAAGCCAGCGCCCAGCATTGGCACAATGCCTCCAGCCTGTATCGCGAGGCGGGCTTCACCGCGCAGAAGTTGGATGCTGCACGCGAGCGCTTGGCCGACCTGCTGGGCTTTGAAGCGGCGCGCATTGTTTTCACCTCGGGTGCCACCGAGTCGAACAATACGCTGTTCGCTGTGCAAAAGGGCAAGGTAGCCATCAGCGCCATCGAACACCCCAGCGTTCGCGAGGCCGCCAAAGGTTGGCTAGGGGCGGATGGTGTTGTGGGGATTCCTGTCGATGCTCAAGGCGTGGTGCAGGCCGATGCACTGCGTGGCGTCATTGCTGCACATCAGCCAACGCTGGTCTCGATCATGCCTGCCAACAACGAGAGCGGTGTGCTGCAACCTTGGAGTGAGTTGTTAGCTATCTGCCGTGAAAAAGGCACTCCCTTCCACACCGATGCCGCGCAATGGCTGGGCAAGCTGCCTGCCCAGGCGCTAGGCCAATGCGACTACCTCACCGGCAGTGCGCATAAGTTCGGCGGCCCCAAGGGGATCGGGTTTCTGGTGTTGCGTGATGAAGACGAATCGCTCCGCTTTGTGCGTGGTGGGCCACAAGAAAGTGGGCGGCGTGCGGGAACGGAGAACTATCCTGCGATCGAAGCCATGGTCACTGCGCTGGAATATTGTTCTGCTGCTGGAGAGGCGAGCTTGCGCGATGCTTTCGAGCAGCGATTGAGCGCAGCCATGCCCGGCCTGCGCATTATCAGTGCAAATGCTCCGCGTCTCTGGAATACGTCCATGCTGGTCATGCCGCGTCATGATAATCTGAAGTGGCTAACAAGGCTTTCCAGACTTGGGTTCGCGATCAGCACGGGCTCGGCGTGCAGCTCCGGCAAGGAAGGTTCTTCCGTGGTCGTGCAAGCCCTTGGAGCGACGCCGGAGGAGTTGCGGCGCGTGGTTCGCCTGAGCAGTGGGTGGAGCACTACGGCAGGGGACTGGCAGGCGCTGGGCGACGCCTTCCTGCAAGTGGGTGCGGAGCTGGATGCGGGTGGAAGGCCGGCTTAGCGGCGCTCTTGCTTCATCTCGCTATCAAAGCACTTGCCCGCGATGCCCCAGCCAAGTTCACTGCGCGGCAGGATGCCGTCGCCGCCCATGTAAAACTTGCTGAACAAGATGAAGTTCTCGCGATGGATACCGCGCTTGGCGTCTTTGGACAGCAGATCGACCAAGCCCAGGCTCAGTGTGCCTACGATGCCTTGTTTCTCCTGCACATGAGCTCGGAAGGTCGTTTCATCCGGGTTGGTGAAAGCCAGCATGGCGGCGACGACAGCGAGAACGATGAGCAAGGTTTTCATAAGCTGTAAGTGTGCGGACTCTGGACGATAAAAGGAAGGATCATTGTGGCGTGGTAGCAGGTTTCTTCTCCTTCGGTCCCATGGCTTGCACCCACTTGTAGCTGCCCTCTTTGTCGCCAGGGATTTCGATCCATTCGCCCTTGAAGGCCTTGTCGATTCGCAGTCTCCACTGCTCGGTTTGCACCTCGTTAAGCGCGCGGTTGGTCTTCGCGGCTTCGCTGCGCATGAGCAGGGTGCGGTCCTCGTTCTCGGTCTCCACCACGCGCTTCACATAGTCACCCCAGTCACCGGCCGGCACCTCACGCAGTTGTAGAAGCCCGCGATGATCCTCACCAATGAAGCGGTTGTTTTTGATGGTCTGAATCTCGGTCGCACGATTGCGCTGGCGCTCCACGGTCTCGGCCAGGGTCTTCTGCTGCTCCTTGTCCTTCGGCTCGTCGCCGGAGTATTGATACACATCAAGCCGCATGTTTAGGTTCACCTCGATCGGCTGCGGTGTGGCGAGGTTGATGTCGGGGATCTTGCAGGCGGGGAGGGTGAGGAGGAGAAGGCTGGTGAGCCATGGGAGAAGCGAAGCTTTCCCCCTCACCCCCTCCCCTCTCCCTGAGGTAGAGGGCGAACAAGGCGGTGTCATTTGAAGTTCGATATTGAAATAATCTACCCCGCTGCACGGCTTTGTTTCGTCAAGCGCCCTGCAATTGATCCCTGCGTGTTCGCCCTCGCCCGCTTGCGGGAGAGGGGGAGGGGGAGGGGTGAGGGTAGTTGACTTCGAACTCATAACTGGGTCTTCAATTCTGTACCGTGACTTTGGGCTTGGGGACTTTCCAGCGATGGTCATAGATGTTGAGGTCGATGTTGCGTGATCCCGTGGGACCGATCAGGTGGAGAAAGCCTTTGCCTTCGCGGCCATAGAAACGGCATTTGCCATCGACGGTGTCATAGTCGAAGTCCCCCAGCGTTTCCACTCCGATGCGCATGATGTCATGCTCGTAGCCTGCGAGGTTCGGGGGCAGAGTCTTGAGTATGTCGTTCAGCGCTACGATGTTGAACGTGCCCGGTGACTGGTTTTTGAACTTCACGTCGCACTGATACACCTCGTGCTGATTGCCTTGCGCGATGACGGTGAGATCCACTTTGCCGTCGAGCAAAAGGTAGGCGGGGCACATTTTCTGTGTGATCTCGGTGGTGCGCACGCCTGTGCCGGTGATCCAGCCGTCCCAGGAGAAATTCGTGTCGAGGTAGATGTTGAATTCGCCGTTCACGTAGCCCTCATAGGCTGCGCCACCAAACTTGCCGTAGATGCCGTTCATGTCGTAGGTCACGCTGAGGTGGGCGTCTTCCATGTGCAGTTGCTTCCAGCGGATGCGATCCACCTGGAAGGTCTCGGTCAAGTTATTGTCCAGGGTCTTCACGGGAAGATTGAATTGCACACGGCCTCGCATGTTTTCGAGTTCGATCTTGAGCTTCTCCCAGGTGTAGGTGTCGCTGGGAATGTCGAGATCAGCGACCAGCTTGCCCTCGTTCATGCGCGTGGTGAAACTGAACGGGAAAGGTCGAGGAATGCCGGGTAGCGGATGGCCTTTGGGGGCGATGACCAGCTTGCCCGCGTACACTTGTAAGGTCTCCACGCTCCATGCACCGCCAGTTTTGCTGGGGGCCGTCGCGGCGGTCAAGGCGAGCGCTTTGTCATTGTCCGCGAGGGCGATGGCTCTCGTGTTCGAGTCAATCTCGCCCGCTGCATACTTGCGGTAGTAGTCGATATACCAGAACAGATCTTCGCCGACAAAGATGGTGGGACTTACTATCTCTACCTTGTCGATGCGTTGATTGAAGATGCCGTCGAGCGTGAAGTCGATGAAGATCGTGTCCAGGGTGGCGACGTTGCGCAGCGATTCATACGGCGACTTGATGCCTAGTTGCGACAGCTCGATGCGCTGAGTCTCGAAATCACCTGCCAGTTCACTCGGCGCGAGAGGCATGTCGAAGGCATGGTAGCCCAGGTCGAACTTCACAGGAGGCAGTCCGGGCGCGATGCGTTGCAAGGTGATCGCGGTGTCAGCGATGGTCAGTTCATTGATGCGCCAACCCGCGAGCGGATCGGGCTTGGGTAGTGTGGCTGCGCCTTCCATGGTGGGCGGGCGGCTCTGCACGAGCGACATCAAGGCATCGCCGACCTCGATCTCGCCGCCTTTGATCACCAAGGATTGCAGTCGCTTGGTTTTGAGCATCGCGGGGAACTGCACGACGGCCACAATCTCCTCCACATTCGCGATGGGCAGTTTGGCTTGCTGGGGTAGTAGCGCTCGGAGGTTGCTGAGTTTGAGCGTGTGCTCGCGATGGCGGGTGCTGACATCAAGCAAGCCGCGCACCTCCATGCGCTGCGGAAAGTCATTCGCATAGTCAAAGCTGCCACCGGTGATGGCGAGCTGATCGAAGTGCAATTTCTCGAAGGTAAACGTCGCAGATGATGCTGCGGCATTCTCGGTGGATGGCTTGACATCGAACCACGACACGTTGTCCCGATGCGCGTGAATCGCAGGCTTGAGCAAGGTGACTTCGCGCACTTGCTGGGTGGCCGACCATTCGTCGGGCACGAGGACAAAGCGGCCTTCGTTCAGTCGTGCAAAGGGTTCCAGCGCGTGCTCTCGGTGGGCTGGATGTTCCGCGAGTGATACGTCGCGCAAGGCAAGTGTTTGCGGCCGTGCGGAGCTAGCACCGTTCGCCTCCACACGCAGAGTATCGAGGTGCAAATCCATGGTGGCCCTGCCCTCATATGGCAGCGTGCGTGTGCGCTTGGTAGAGAATTGGGCGCTGGTGAGGTCAAAGCTGTCGATCTGCAAGGCGCGCACTGGCTTGGGCACGGTTGTCGGTCCCGGTGGCGTGGCGGCAGGCTTTAGCATCAGGTAGTCCTCCAGCGCTTGAGTCCACGCGATTTCAGGCTTGTCGAGCCTGCTGCTGAGCACATGCAGGGTGCCGTTCTTGAGTCCGCCAATCGTGACCTGCGCTGTGGCTGCTTTGATATACCCGTCACCGGTTGGCGGGAGCAAAACGAAGTCGGTGAGCTGCACCTCCTGCGGGCCTAGATGCAGTCCGTTTGCTGCACTGTAGCGGAGGCCATTGATCTCGCACGAGAGTCGTCCGCTGATCTTGGGCCACCATGGCGGCGCGCTGGTAGAGCCAGCGAGCGCAAAGTCTTCCAGCTTCACCTCGCCGAGTGCGACGGCTTGGATCAAGGCAGGTCCGCTGGCGACTGTCGCAGGTGTGGACTTGGGGGCTAGCAGCTTCATCAAGGCAGGCGTGGGTGCCAGGGTGCCGTGCTTCAGACGCAGGACATCAATCGTGAGCAGTCCTTCAGCGGAGAGTGATCCGGTGGTCTGTGCCAGTGGCAACGTGTTGCCGTCGAGCTTCACGTGGCGCAGCGTCAGGTTGAAGGCTTTCACGCTGGGACGCGCCAAGGTCTTCAAGTCGATGTGCTGCGAATGATGATCGAGCGTGAACTCCACAGCGGGCCACGACTCGCTGGCGGCGATGCTCACGCGTGCTTGCGCCAGCTTCACCTCGTCGAGTATGAAGCCCGCCCCGCTGCTGCTTGCGGATGAGGCTTCCTGCATCCAATCGCTCAAGCGCTTAGCCAAGGGCGAATCCACTTCGATCTTGGCACCTGTGAGCGAGACGCTGCCCAGATGACGTTGCGGCAGTCGCGCGAGCGAAGGCTGCCAACGCACCTCGTCGATGCTGATCGCTGGCTTGCCTGTCGTGAGGTCGTTGATCACCAGCTTCTCCAGCACCAGCGCGCCGTCTTGCACCTGCACGTCGCCAATAGTCGGGCGAATGTTCTCCGGCACCTGCCGAAGGAGAACCGCCACCACGCGACCGGGATGGCTCCAGGCCCACCACCCAGCTGCGATGATGGCAAGAGCGCCGATCAATCCAATCGTCGCTAGCATGACCAGCACACGCCGACACCCGGAGCGGCGGGCTAGCAGGGCTGGAGTGGCATCGGGCATGGGGCATCATAGGACACAGGAGAGGCTGCGAAAGCTCAACCTTGAGTGGAGTCAGTGTTCGGGGTTCACGCTTTAGCGTGGTTTCGTCAGGAACACGCTAAAGCGTGAACCCCGAACAAAAAACCCGTCTGACCTGCTTGAGGCCAGACGGGTTTGGGTCGGATTCGTTGAGTGGATTAGAAGCTGACCTTGATCGCAAGGCTGGCACCGAACCCGGGCTCGTTGCTGCCGGAGCCGTGCACGCGATAGGCTTCGTCTAGCAGATTCTCCAGGCTGGCGAGGAAGGTGACGTTTTGAGTCACCTGCCAACCGCCGCGCAGACCGAGCAAGGTGTAGCCAGGAGTGCCGCCAGGGGGGATGCGTTGGGTGTCGCTGAGGTCCGCTGTGCTCAGTTTGTCGGCCTTGTCAGCGGCGGTCACGACCAGTTCGGTCCAGACCGTTTTGCTGTCATTGGTCCAGCGGATGCCGCTCGTGCCCACGATGGGCTGAATCTTGCTGAGCGGTTCACGCTGCGCCTTCTTGTCGCTGTTTGGATAGGCATCGGCTTCGCCTTCGAGCCAGGTGATGTTGCCAAAGACGCTCCAGTTCTCATTGAACTCATAGGCACCGCCAAACTCCACGCCATGCACGAAGCCGTCGCCCGCGTTGGCCTTGGTCACCTCCGCATCGCCGTCGATGATGCGGCCGGTCGGGCGACGCACAATGAGGTCGCTGATGTCGGTGTAGAAGTAGCTCAGCGTGCCCGTGAATCCACCGCTGCGGGCCTTCATGCCGATCTCATAGTTGATGAACTTTTCGGGATCGAGGTTGGTCGAGGCGGTTTCCAGCTCACCGCTGCGGGCGATGTCGAGGCGGGACAGGTCGGACAAGTTGGGAGCGCGGAAGCCTTGCGAGACACCGCCAAAGAGCTTGAAGTCGCCTGCCTTGTCCAGGTCATAGAGCAGACGAGCATTGGCCACGAAGTTCTGCCAATCGTCGCCGTAGCTTGCGGCCTCGCCGCTGACGGAATCTTCGTAGCGACCCACATCCGCCTGCGCATAGGTGTAGCGACCGCCGACGAAGAGCTTCAAGCGATCTGTGAGATCGGTCTCGTGCTGGGCATACGCGCCGAGCAAATCATAGCTGGAGTCGTCGCCGATGGGGCCTTGAATGCGATGCTTGTCCACGGTGCCGTCCGCCTTGTAGTCGGTGCGGAAGCTGTCCACGGTGTCGTGGTAGTAGTCCGCGCCATAGACCAGGCGGCCCAGCGGGGTTGGGCTTTCTAGCTGAAGGTCCATGCCATAGGTGCCGATCTCGTAGCCGGAAAGTTCACGCTTGCGGCTGCTGCGCAGGCGGTCCTGCAGTTCCTCTCCGCTTTGGTAGGAGAAGGTGAGCGCGGCCTTGTCGATGAAGCCGCTGAGGTCATGCCCGCTGAAACGCGCATAGCTCAGAGTGCGGTCATGATCGAACACACGACGCAGGTCTTCGCCGATCTCGGTGCCTGCGAAGGACACGCCGTAGATCGTGGAATGCGTGCGCCAGGCGTCGTATTGTTGCAGCAATTGATGCGCGACGGTCAGGTCCCAGTTGTCGGAGAGCTTGGCATCGAAACGCACGTCATAGCTCCACTCGTCGTAGCCCGTGTTGGCTTGCTTGCCGATCCCGGCAGCGTCCACATCGCCGAAGCGCTTGAGCGACGCCCCGAGGTGCAGGCCCCACTTGCCGCCCACGCCGAAGTCGGACTCAATGCGGCCCACGTAGCTCTGCTCAGCGGTGGAGTAGCGATGGAAGGTGCTGCCGCCGATGAAGGACTGGCCCTCAGGATGGGCCATGAAGTCCGCGCCCTTGCTGATCAAGTTCAGCGTGCCCCCGATGGCGTCGCTGCCGTAGAGGACGGAGCCCTGGCCCTGCACCAGTTCCATGCTGTCGATGGCTAGTGAGTCGATGGTATTCCAGTATTCATTCGGGCCGTCGCGGAAGATGGAGTTATTGAAGCGAACGCCGTCGATCAAGGCCAGCGTGCGGAAGCCGGTGAAGCCGCGGATGTAGGGCGAGCCCTGGCCATTGGAGGTCTTCTGGACCATCACGCCTGGCAGTTCGGAAAGGGCCTCGGGCAGGGTGCGCACCAGTTGTTCTTCCAGGTCCTGCTGGTTCAGCACCTCGACTTGAAGTGGCGCGGCATGGGGATCAAGGCCGGTGCGCGTGGCGGTGACGACGACCTCCGTAGCCACCACGGGCGCGGTGTTGGTCGCTGTCGTGGCTGGTGCCTGAGGCTTCGTAGGTTCTGCGGCGCTGGCAGCGAGGCAGGTCATCGCGGCGGCGATGGCAATAGAGGCGCGGTTGAGAGAACGAGAGGTTCGCATAGAGACCGATGGTTTTAGAGGCTGAGTCAGGACGAAGCAATCTGTCTGGGGGGCGAGTGTTGTTCCCCCATGAAAAGCGATGGATAAAAATCGTCCACTAAGCCACGCTGGTGATCTCCCCAGTCGTGCTTGATTCGACTGGTCGGTTCGTTGCCCCACTCTTCGTCCATGTCTTCACCCAGAAACTCCAGCCTGACCTTGTGGATGTCCGCAAGCGTGGCGGTGTTCGTGCTGGTTGGGTCGCTGGCGCTGCTGCTGGTATTTCAGGTGCTGGCGGATCGCGAGGAGAGGGCCGCCTTCGAGGCGCTGGCGCGAGCGAATGCCGCCTTTCTAGAGCGTACGCCGCTGCCGCAGAGCGAGCAGATGGCCGCGCAGCTAGGCGAGGTCATGGGGGCGCGCGTGTTTTTCTGGCACGCGAGCATCAGCGGTATCGTCGGCAGGCCTGGCGATACGGTTAGCCGCGCGGTCATGAAGCTGCCGCTGGATGGCCGAGTGCAACTCATGCCTGATGGCGATTGGATCGTAGGCTACCAGTATCGCAGTGACTCGCGGGTATTCTTTTTGCGTGCTGCGCCGGACAAGATCGTCGCCCTGAATCGCCCGCTCACCTGGCTGGCGATGCTGGTTTTTTGGCTGCTATCGGCGGCGCTGGGGATTTGGCTGGCGAGACGGGTGACGCGTCCGCTGCGCACCCTGGCCAATGCATTGCCCATGATCGGTGGCGACAAGCCGCTGCCCGGGGTGCCAGTGGATCGAGGGGACGAGATTGGACAGTTAGCAAGGGCGCTGACGACCACGCATGAGACGTTGAACACGGAGCGTGAACGTCGTCGCTCAGCTGAGCGCTTAGCCTTGCTGGGACGTATGACCACCAGCCTCGCCCACGAGGTGCGCAACCCCGTCGCTGCGATCCGTATGCACGCGCAGCTACTGGAGGGGGCATCACTGGAGGAATCAGCGATGTCGCGGGAGATCATCGAAAGTGAAGCCGCAAGAATTGAGGCCATGGTCAGTCAGTGGATGAGCTACGCCAAGCCAGCGCCGCCCGTGATGAGTAAGGTGGATGTGGTGGCTCTGGTCGAGGAGGCGACGCGAGTGATGGAGCCGCAGGCGAAGCATGTGGGTGTCGCGATCCATGTAACCGCTCCACCATCCGATGCGAAGCTCATCGTGAGCGCGGACCGGCACCGGCTGCTGCAAGTCATTAACAACCTACTGCTGAATGCGATTCAAGCCATGCCGATGGGAGGCAAGGTTCAGCTTCGTATCGAAGCGGAGGCATCGCTGGCTCGCATCATCGTTGAAGACGAAGGCGCGGGCTTCAGCGCTGAAGCCTTGGCCAAGCTGGGTGAAGCCTTCTATTCCGAGAAGGAAGGTGGCATGGGGCTCGGTCTCGCCGTTTCTCAGGAGATCTGTTGTGCGCATGGAGGTGCTTTGAAAGCCATGAACCGCGATCAAGGCGGTGCGCGCGTGATCATCGAGCTTCCCTCTGCGCCCTTAGCCCTTAGCCCTTAGCCCTTAGCCCTTAGCCCTTAGCTACATGTCCGCCATCCTCATCATCGAAGACGAACACGCCCTCGGCACCGCATTGTCCTTCGCCGTGCGTCGCGGTGGGCACATTCCCACGCTGGTCGCTTCTGGGCAGGCGGGGCTGCAAGCGCTGAAGCAAGGCACCTTTGACGCCGTGGTGCTCGACATCGGTTTGCCAGATGTCAGCGGGCTCAAGGTGCTGGAGAAGCTGCGTGAGAAGAGCGCCGCGCTGCCAGTGCTGGTCGTAACGGCGCACGCCACACTCGATCACGCGATCAGCGCTCAGAAGCTCGGGGCCACGCAGTATCTGACCAAGCCGCTCGATTTGAAACAGTTCGAGCACACGCTCTCATCGCTGATCTCCAAAGCGATGCCGCTGAGCCCTGAGCCGCTGGTGCCAACCGTGAAAGCCGCCACCCTGATCGGCGCTGCGTCTTGTTTGCAAGAGGTGTTCATCGGCATCGCCCGCGCCTGTGCTGGGGATGTGCCTGCCTTGATCACGGGGGCGACTGGCACGGGCAAAAGCCTGGCAGCTGCTGTCATTCACGCCAATGG